>JAITIH010000112.1 GCA_031279525.1 Deltaproteobacteria bacterium
CTCAGAATAGTCTTCGCGATTCTGAGGAAGAAGGAGACGTACAAAGACTTCACCGTTAACTATGAAGAAGTCATGGTGAAACGGAATGCTCCCCACTGGATTAAGGCTTTACTAAAATACGATTTGATGCCATCCTGGCTTAAAGTCAGTAAAATAGAGCCAGAAGCTCCAAAAAAACGGGGTCGACCTAAAAAGGTTAGTGAGAAGACACTAGCTGCCTAGTAGTGTCTTAGTTGATATATATTGAGGCACATTATTATGTGCTTATGGTAGTATTATGTCTAAGTTTTATAAATTTTTTTATTTTTGTAATGCTTAGTTTCACGGTAAAAGGGCCTTCGCGAGCCATCGGCCTTGGACCAAGCCCGATGGGGCCCCTTTTGGCCCCCGCCAAAAAAGGCCTCGGGCCAGGGGCCTTTAAGGCGGGCCGTTCGCCCCTTCTCGACGCTTAGTCGAACGACTGGGGGATTATAGCAAATATCGTCAAACCCCATCGTTCCTTTTCTGGCCGCGGCCGGGTAAGCGGCGACGGCTTTTGGCGGAGAAAAGACAAAAAAAGGGAAATGCCGCTTAAGGCCGCCGAAGGCGGGGCCGTCTAAAATCGAGACCCCTAAGCGAAAAGCTAGCGAGGCTCTAGCCAGAACTAACGGGAAAAAAAACTTAGCCGAGGGCGAGCCTAGTCGAGGAAAAAGCCTAGTCGAAGAAAAAGCCTAGTCGAGGAAAAAACCTAGTCGAGGAAAAAGCCTAATCGAGGAAAAAGCCAGGGGCCGTTTAAATGAATTTGGCCGGCCAAAAAAAACTGGGAACCCCTTCCCAGTTCGCTCATCGCTTTATCCTATTTATAACTAGACATCTTGTTTAAATTAATATTCAAACTTATACAATATTAAAAAAAGATCCACTAAACCATAATTATGGCGGATAAACCCCGGGGTAATAGGGGCCAGGATAGGGGTTGTCGCGACGGCCGCGGTAGGGCTCCCTTCTTTTGCGCCCTTTCGGGTTGGGAATCAAGGGAACCGGGCCGCCTTTGGGGCGACGCATGGCTAAGGTGGTTAGGTAACCGTCGCCGTAGTAAATTTTCCCGCGCCAGTTATTGTCCACCCCCACCGGCACGTTGACGATCCCATAATCGTGGACCTTCTGCCAGTAAATGGCCGCCTGCCGGATGGCCAGGTTAACCTCCCGGGTCAAGCCGCGGCCCATGACCGACCTATAGCCCAAGTGGATGGCCATGGCCGTGTCCTGATGAGTCAGGTGCAAGCGGAAAAGATCGTAGCCGGCGTTCCAGACGGTGGCGTAGGAGGGGTCACGGGCCAGGCGGGCCTCTATTTCCATGGCCACCTGTTGAGCCGTTAGCGGCCGACCGGAGGGATCCGGCTGGGCCAGGGCGGGAGCGCCCAGAAAAAGAAGGGCCAGAACGGCCCCGGCGGCGAGGGCTCGGAGTGGCATCAGACCGCTTTGCGAGGCACGGGAACCATGGGTTTGGCGGCCAGAACCCCGACTACGTTCCCTTGATCAAGGAGGTCGATGTCCAGGTCCTCTTCCTCGGACAGGGCCTCGGCCTGGCCCTCGACCTCAAAGAAGCTGTCCTCGGCGTCTTCCAGGTAGTTGACGATGACGGCGGTGGAGGAGTCCGAGGCCCGCGCAGGCCTGCCGGGCCTCGCCTCGGCGAAGCGGTCCACGTTCGGTTGGTCGAAATTGGTGTCCTCAGGCTCCAGGGACAGCCCCGCCAAGTCGGGGTCCTCGGCCAGCGGCTCCCGCCGCTCGGAGCCTTCGGCCCGCTCGGTTAAGTCGATCGAGGCGGACTCGTCGGCCTCGTCCCAAGAATAATCGTCAGGCGTCGCGCCCAGGCCCTCGGCCCAGGCCTCGTCGGAGGGTTCTTCGGCCGCCACGGCCGAGGAAGCCGGCTCGTTACGGGGTTCGGGCAGGACTAGATAGGGCCCTAGGTTATTAGTGGCCGCTTTAGGGTCGTCTTGGGGAGGCGCGGGCTCGGGATCGGAGAGTTGGGCCAGGGAGTCTAAGACCTCCTGGGGCAGGGGCTTCCCGTCTTTGTCCCGGTAGACGGCGGGACTTTTCGGGGCAGGCTCGGCCAGCTCGTCGAGCGCCGCGGCGGACCCAGGCGCGGCTAGCCTTTCAGCCCTAAAGTCGGCCGGGGGCTCCAGCGACTCTTCGGCCGCGAAGGCGGCCGAGGACTCCAGCGACTCTTCGGCCGGGAAGTCGGCCGGGGGCTCCAGCGGCTCCTCGGCCGCGGAGTCGGCCGTGGCCTCCCTTAACCCCTCGGCCGCGAAGGCCTCGCCAACCTCGGTGGAGTTAGACAAGGCCTCCAAGGCTTGGTCGTCGATGGCCAGATCCCCCGCGTCCACGGCTAAGACCGAATCCGCCGGGGCCGGGCCAGAGGCGGGAGGGCCGTTAACCGGCCCCGCGCCAAAGGACGAGCCAGAGCCGCCGCCAGGCGGGGGCGGCCCAATCCGCACCTGGACGCGACGGCCGCGTGGGCTCACCGTCACCTCCAGGCAGTCGCCCTCGCTAGTGACGTTGACGTCCAAGCTGGCGTCCGGCGGGTAAACCTTAACGTAGACCACGCTGTCGGACGTGGGGGCGTTAACGCGTACCTGGGCGGGGGCGTCGCTGGAACTCATGAAAAACCATCCTCAAGGTTAAGCCAATAAAAACCCGTCTGGCCTTGAACCAATCTTCTTATCGGCCATTATAAACCCATTCTGAAAACGCCGTTTAGGAGCCAGGCGTAAGGCTAGCCCACATCTGGCGGCGCTTTTCGGAATTCATTCCCAAAAAGCACAATATTTGGGGTCTTAAATTTATTTTGCGACGTTTCGAACGACCCTTAACAAACCTCGCCAATATCCAATAACTTAATCAAATTAGTCGTCCCGCTGACCTGGAGCGGCAAGCCGCAGGTCAGAAAAACCACGTCGCCCTTTTTAGCCAGTCGGTTGCGGACCAAAAACTCGCTGGCCAGCTGCTCAAGCAACATTATGGAGTCGCAGGCTGGGACCAACGCCGGGATGACCCCCCAAGATAAGGTCAGCTGGCGAAACGTCGTTTGGCTAGAAGTCATGCCGACCACCGGCACGGACTGGCGGTAGTGGGAGACCAGACGGGCCGTGGAACCGCCCTGGGTGATGGCCACGATGGCCTTGGCCTTCTGGTCGCGGGCCAGGATGGACACGGCTTTGGTGATGCTGGAGCCCATCTTCTCCAGGTTGTGGTCGGGGCTGTCTTCCATGAAGCGGTCCGAGTCGATGTGGGGCTCGGCTTTGATGGCCACCCGATGGAGCATGTTGACCGACTCCACCGGGAACTGGCCGGCGGCCGTCTCGTCGGACAGCATGACCGCGTCGGTGCCGTCCAGGATGGCGTTGGCCACGTCGGTCACCTCGGCCCTGGTCGGGCGCGGGCTAGTGACCATGCTGGCCAGCATCTGGGTGGCGGTGATGACGAGCTTGCCTCTTTGCCGGGCGGCCTCGATCAGCTGTTTCTGGATGAGGGGCACTTCCTCGATGGCCATTTCCACGCCTAGATCGCCGCGGGCCACCATAAGTCCGTCGGCCACGTCCAGGATGTTCTGGAGCCTTAAAAGGGCCTGGGGCTTTTCGATTTTGGCGATCAAAAGGGGCGGACTGGAGGAGCGGTTGATCATCTCCCGGATAGGCTTAAGATCGTCCTCGTGGCGGACGAAGCTCATGGCCACGAAATCGACCCCGGCCTCCAAGCCACAGACCAGGTCGGCCTTGTCCTTGTCGGTGAAGGCCCTAATCTGGAGGTTGGACTCCGGCATGTTGACGCCTTTGTGGGCGCTGATGGCCCCGCCGGTGAGAACCTCGGCCACCAAGGCGTCCTCGGTTTTCTCTAGGATCTTCAGCTCCAGCCGGCCGTCGGCCAAAAGGATCCGGCTGCCCGTGGCCACGTCGTCCAAAAGGTAATCGTAATTGACGGTCAAAGCGTCCGGCGGCGAGTCGCCCGAGCCCTGGATCAGCTTAATGGTCTGGCCGTTTTCCAGGCGCCTTTCCGAAATGGCCCCTAAGCGGATCTTCGGCCCGCTTAAGTCTTGGAGAATGCCCACTTCTCGGCCGCGGGCCTTGGCCAGTTTCCTTATCGTGAGGATGTTGGCCTTGTGGGAAGCGTGGTCGCCGTGGGAAAAATTAAGCCTGGCCACGTCTAAACCCGCCGCGATCATTTCCTCCAAAATCTCCGGGCTGTTGGACGCCGGGCCAATGGTGGCCACGATTTTGGTTTTGCGCAGAATGGCCTCATCGGGCATAAAAATACCTCCGTAAAGCTTTCTAACTATTATTATTAAGTTGCCCGAAAAACGGGCGCTGGTCGCTTTAAGGACAAATTAAAGACAGGGTTCCGGCCGAAAAAGCGCCAGGGGAGGCGCCCAGCCGCCAAAAAAGAATTGGCTCGCTAGCGGCCGGCTGAAGGACAAAAGAAAGACGGAAGGCCTCGTTAAAGGTACAGCATTTCAAATAAAGAAGTCAATTTAACGAGGCGTCCAGGCGTCCGGCCAATGGCGTTTATTCGATGGTCTCGCAAAAAAACCTTGTTTTCGGGAATCGTTGGAAAAATCCTATAATAATTTCAAGAGGTTATTTTTCTGGTTTTCATTTTCCGGACTTCTTGCGAAGCCATCTTATTTAACAAAGCGGACCTATCGACGATAACTAGTTAGATCATATTTTGCGAGAATTTTACCGTTATTTTAGAGGTCAAGCCGGCTCTGACGGGTCTTGGGGTCAAAAAGGCCCGGGCGGTTTCGCCGAGGCGGAAAAACGAACCCCGAAAGGCTCGCCGATGGCCTTTTTGGCTATAGGCGGGGAAAGCCTCGGCCAAAGCCTTTTAGCTTAGGCCAGGCTTAGGGATTTTGGGAAAGGTCAAAATATAAGCTATTGATTTTTTGTGACTGTCCCGTTATCTGAAAATTTAACTAAAACCTCTATATGAAGGAGTTCCCGTCAAGAGATAAAGTCGCCGAAAGTTCCCGTGATCGCTATACTCATATAAAAGTTATTAAAAATAACATTTTCTTCTAAATTAACAGCTGTTTTAGCTATATATTTTATTATAAGGCTTTGATCTATTAAGTAGAGCATTTGCATACACAAGAATTAATTGATTAAATTATTATTATCAAGGCGATATGATCTATTAATGTGATTAATTGTGATCTTATCGCTTTTTTTAATCTATGCTAATATAAACAAGCAAAAATTATTAAAAAATAAATACTTAACAGATATAGCTGACAGTATATATCAAAATTAGATAAAAT
>JAITIH010000171.1 GCA_031279525.1 Deltaproteobacteria bacterium
TGATGTAAATAGCCGCCTGCTCCCGCCGGACTAAAACCCCCGTGGCGATCCACTCTTGAAAAATCTTAGCCGCCCGGTCGTGCCAGGCTAAGGGGTCCGGGTCGTCGGGCAAGACCTCGCCTAAATCCACGTGAAGGAAATTGTGGGGGTGGCTCGCGTGGTATTCTTCCCTCTGGGCCTGGGTCAAAACGTCGTATGGCGGAGAGGTCAAAAGCCCGCCGGCCGAGGCGATCTCCTCCGCGTTGTACACCAACCCTCTGAAAGGGGCTATTTTGACCATCCGAGTTGACCTCCGGGAAAAAAACTTTCCAATTATGAATTACCGAAACCGAAAAAGCAAGACTTTTTTCTTTCCAAAAACCTGGCCATTTCGGTAGTTGGCGATAATTATTGAAGCTGCGTTAATTGGGAAAACCCATTTCAATCAAGCTCTTTAACGAATTTACAAGTTTATTTTTTTACTAACGCTTGGCTTTAACCTAGTTAATTTGCATATTATTTGCATAACTATACTTTTTAAAGTGACACTTGAAATTAATATTGTATTTTATTAAGTATTAAACTGCTTAATTTTTTATTATTATTTTCTTTATAATATTTTTATTATCAAATAAATGTAATTATTAAATTTTAGCTATATATATGAGCTTTATTCGCGTTTCATTAGCCGAGCCTTTCGGGCTCTCGCGAAAACCCTTAAAGTTTTTGGGCCCATAAAACGACGCGCCTTACGATTTTTGGCGCCTCGCTTTTTCCTTTTCGGTTTTTCGGGGCTTTTCGCTAAGGCCTCGCCGCCCTCCGCGTTTTAAACCCCACCCATAGGGCTCTAGCCTCATGTTTAACGAAAAAAAGCCGGCCCCTTTTCGCGGTCCAAAAAAGCCCCTAGGCGAAAATGCGGCTTTGGCCCAATTTCCCGGCCCCTGGCCTCGGCCGGCCTTAAGGCCCCTGGCTCTGGTCATCCTTAAGGCCCTGGCCCCGATCGACCTTATAGCCCTGGACCCAGACTCGCCTAAAGGCCTCCAGCCGCCTTAAGGCCCTGTCTCTAAGCTTTAGGCCAGAAAAAAGGCCGGCCTCTTCGCGGCCCCCAAAAAACCTCTATAAATAGTGACGTTGACCAAATTTCCCGGCCCCTGGCCCCGGCCGACCTCAAAGCCCCCCTGGCCCAGGCCGACCTCAAAGCCCCTGGCCCAGGCTCGCCAAAAGGCCTCCGGCCGCCTTAAGGCCCTGTCTCTAGGCTTTAGGCCCGAAAAAAGGCCGGCCTCTTCGCGGCCCAAAAAAAGCCTCTATATATAATAGTGGCGCTGGCCCAATTTCCCAGCCTCTGGCCCAGGCTCGCCAAAAGGCCCCCGGCCGCCTAAAGGCCCTGTCTATAGGCTTTAGGCGGGCCAGAAAAAAGGCTAGCCTTTTCGCGGCCCAGAAAACCTATATCTATATCTGACAGAAATATTTTTTATATATAATATTTTTATAATTTTTTATTTTAAATAATATTGGTATATTAAATTACTATTCAGAATATGATGACGTTATAATACTAAATACTGATAAAATTATTATGATGACAGATAATATTCTCACTTTATTGCCTCCACTTTGATAAGTTCTAGCGGTAAAGCCCAAAGGCCTAAGGTCGCGATAGTCGCCTTGGCCCATAATTCCCGGTCTCTTGCCGACGGCTTAAAGCCAAAATGCCCGCCAGCTTTGCCCGGTTCGGCCAACCCGCTAAATAATAGCCGCCTTCGCCCTAAAGCGCCGTCTTTGGAGGCCAAAAAGCCCTTAAAAAACCTGGCCTCGCCCTTTTCGGCCCCGCGGGCGAGTTCCTTTGGCCCTTTAGGGGAAGGATTGCGCCCGCTAAGGCCCGGCCCTTAAACCAGCCTAAGGACAAAAAGCCCTTTTCGCTTTAGAGCATGTGATATGGATCCACGTCCACGGTCAAGGCCACGGGCGCCGGCAAGACCCGCCGCAGCCGCGGCAGCCAGGACCTTAAGAGCCGCCCCCGTCCCTCGTGGTCGCTGGCCCGAACCAGCATCTGGAAGCGGTAGCGGGCCCTTAGCTTTGGCACCGGGGCCGGGGCCGGACCCAAGAGCTCCAGCCCAGGCGCGTTCAGCCTTTCGATGATGGCCCGGGCGGCCTGGGCCGCCCGCTCGGCCAATTCCTCCAAGGGCTTTTCCTCGGGCCCGATTAAGCGAATTAAGGCCATCCGGCCAAAGGGCGGGTAGCCGGAGCTCTGGCGGAGCTCGGCCTCCTCTTGGTAAAAGCCCTCGTAGTCGTGGCGCTGGGCCGCCTTTAAGGCGTAGTGGCCTGGGTTCACCGTCTGGATGAGGACTTGGCCGGGCCGATCGCCCCGTCCGGCCCGGCCGGAGACCTGGGTCAACAGCTGAAAGGTTCGCTCGGCCGCCCGAAAGTCCGGGGCGTTGAGGCCCAAGTCCGCCTCCACCACCCCCACCAAGGTCAAGTAAGGGAAGTCGTGGCCCTTGGCCGCCATTTGCGTGCCCACCAAGACGTTGGCCTCGCGCCGGCCAAAGGTCTCCAGGATGGTTTTTAGCCCGCCCTTTTGGCTAACGCTGTCGGCGTCAAGCTTCAAGGCCCTCGCCGCGTAGTTTTTTTCCACTAAACGGTGGAGCTTTTCCGTCCCCACCCCTAAGTACCTGACCAAGGGCGAGGAGCAGACCGGACAAATTTTGGGTGGGAAGGCCCGGTGGCCGCAGCCGTGGCAGACGAGGGTCTGGCCGTCCAGCTCGGCCGTCGCCGCCCCCTGGTCGGCCGGCCCGTGGAGGGTCAGAGGCAGGCTGCAGTGGGGGCAGCGCAGGCTATGGCCGCAAGCGAGGCATAAGGGGAGATTGGCCAACCCCCGCCGGTTAAGGAACAAGAGGGCCTGCTCGCCCCGGGCCAGGGTCGCGCCTAGGCTCTCGCCTAAGGCCCTAGAGATGGCCTCGCCCTTTTTCTGGCCGCGGCGGTCTAAAAGGGCCACCGGCGGCAGCTCGGCCTGGCCTGGGCGGGTGGTCATCTTCAATAAGGCCAGCCGGCCGCCAAGGGCGGCCGTGTAGCTTTCCAAAGACGGGGTGGCCGACCCCAACAGAAGGACCGCCCCCTGGTCCCGGGCCCGCCAAGCGGCCAGGTCGCGGCCATGGTACTTGAGGCCGTCCTCCTGCTTAAAGGCCCAGTCGTGCTCCTCGTCCACGATAATGAGCCCTAGGTTGGCGATGGGGGCGAAAACCGCGCTGCGGGCCCCTAGGGCCAGGCGGCTTATCCCTTGGGCCAGCCGCAGCCAGTGGTCGTGCCGTTGGCCGGGCGTG
>JAITIH010000185.1 GCA_031279525.1 Deltaproteobacteria bacterium
CCGCGGTCAAAGGGCCCAAGGCCAGCAAGGGCCATAGCTGGCTAAAGGGCCCGGGCGCGGCCGGGCCATAGCGGGCCCTGGCCATTAGCGGGCCCTAGGCCGGGAGCCTTTTTTCTCGAAAATGGCCCGAACGTCTTGGCCCAAGGCCGTCCAGTCGAAGGGCTTTGGCTTTTCCTTTAAGACCAACACCTCCCGCAAGCCGGCGAACTCCACGGTCGGCCTTAGCTCGGCCCTTAGAAAAATCCCCAATCCAGCCTTGTCCACCTGGGCCACCGACCCTAGGGCTTGACCGGCCGGGAAAATCCCGTCCAGCCCCGAGGAGACCACTAAATCCCCCAAGCGCACGTCCTCGCCTTTTCTGGTGTACTCCAGCTCCATCCGGCCGGCCCCTAAGCCAGTGACCAAGACGTTGACCCGGTTCCTTTGGATGAAGGCGTCCACCCCGCTGGAACGGTCGGTCACGAGCAAGACCTTGGCCTCGCGCGGGGCTAGCTCGACCACCCGGCCGACCAGGCCCTGGTCGCAGAGAACGGCGGCCTCGGGGGTGACCCCGTCGCGGGACCCGGCGTCGACCACCACGGCCTGGTACCACGGCCCCGGATCCCAGGCCAAGATCCGGGCGGCTAAGTACTCGGCCGGGGCTCGGCTTTTAAGGTTTAAAAGGACGGAAAGGCGAGCGTTGGCGTGGCGCTCCTCCTCCAAGTCGACGATCTGCCGCTTGAGCCGGGCCACGGCCTGGCGCAGATGGGCGTTCTCGGCCTGGGCTCCGGTTAGGTAAAAATAGCCCCGCCAAGTCGACTCGACTCCGTCGGCCGCCCAGTTAAGGGCCTGGCTGACCGGGCCTAAGACGGCCATGGGGAGGGCGACGCCTAGGGTGGCCGCCGGCCCTTTGGGATTAGTGGCGTGGGCCGAGATCAAAGCCAGGGCTAGGAGGAAGAGAAAAAGGGGCGAAAATGCTTTCCAGCGCGCGGGCATTTACGGGATGGAGATTTCTTTAAGGATGTCGAGGCTTTCCAGGGCTTTGCCGCTGCCCATGGCCACCGTGGTGAAGGGGTCGTCGGCGATGATGATGGGCAGATGGGTTTCCTCCCTCAAAAGGACGTCCAGCCGCCGCAATAAGGCCCCGCCTCCCGTCAAAACGATGCCTCGCGTCACTATGTCGGCGGCCAGCTCCGGGGGGATTTGCTCTAGGGCGCTCCTGACCGTGGTCAGGATGGAATCCACCTGCTCGGTGATGGCTTTCCGGATTTCCTCGGAGTCGATGGCCACGGTCTTGGGAATGCCGCTGACCGTGTCCAGGCCCCGGACCTCTAGGGAGTCCACCAGGTCCGAGGGGTAGGCCGTGCCGATTTCCTGCTTGATGACCTCGGCGGTGCGCTCGCCGATTAAAAGGTTGTATTTTTTACGGATGTACTGGGCGATGGCCTCGTCCATCTTGTCTCCGCCCATGCGCACGGATTTGGCGTAGACGATGCCGGCCAGGGAGATGATGGCCACCTCGGTCGTGCCGCCGCCGATGTCGACGATCATGTTGGCCGTGGGCTCGGTGACCGGTAGGCCGGCCCCGATGGCCGCGGCCATGGGCTCCTCAATGAGGAAGACCTCCGAGGCCCCAGCCTGCTCGGCGGCCTCCCGCACGGCCTTCTTTTCCACCTGGGTGATGCCCGAGGGGACGGCCACGATGATGCGGGGTTTGACGAACCGGCGGAAGTGGGTTTTACGGATAAAGTGGCGCAGCATGGCCTGGGTGATCTCGAAGTCGGCGATGACCCCGTCCTTCATGGGCCGGATGGCCACGATGCCGGAAGGGGTCTTGCCCAGCATGGCCTTGGCCTCGTGGCCCACGGCCAGGACCTTGCCGCTTTTGCCGTCTTTCTTGACCGCCACCACCGAGGGTTCCGAAAGGACAACGCCTTTGCCCTTGAGGTAGACCAAGGTGTTGGCCGTGCCCAAGTCTATGGCCAGGTCGTTGGAGAAAAAATTCAAAAAAGAGCGAATAAGCTTCATATATATATAAACAGCCAAAAACGCCCGAAAAAACCTTTTAGCCAAGGGCCAGGCGGGGCCCGGCGGGGCGATTTTGGCGAGCTCCTTAAATTTGATTTAGCGTGGCGACGTCCCTAGCCTCGGTCGGCTTAGGCCGAAGGCCTTCGGCGCCTTGGGCCGCGACCCTAAAAAGGCGCGGGCGCGCGCATTTAGGAATAAGGGCCAGTAAAAAGGCCAAAGGCGCGGGGTTTTAGCCCATCAATTATTTTAACCTTAATAAACTAGAAAAATCAACTAATTATAAATTAGAAAAATCAACTAATTAAAAAAAATTTAATAAATTCGGAAGCGGGTTCAGGCGAATGCGCCTTAAGTCTTTCGGACGGCCCGGCAAAAAAAACCGCTAAAGCCTAAAGAAATTACGCGCGAATGGCGCCCTTAGGGGGGCCAAGGGGCCTCTAGCCAAGGATCGTCTGGCCAAGGATCGTCTAGCCAAGGAGCGTCTGCCAAGGATTCTTAGGCCAAGGATCCTTAGGCCAAGGATCCTTAGGCCAAGGAGGCCAGGCTCAATGGGCCAAAAAAGGGTTTAGACCAAAAAGTCCAGTGGCTGGACAAAAAAGCCGAAGGCCAAAGGCTTTAGGCCAGGCCAAGGCCTGGGTTTTTTGGTTAAAACGCCTCAAAGGCCAAGGCGCCGTTGAGGTCAATTCCCCGCAAAAACGCTAAAAACCGCCCTATAAAGGCCAGAAAACAGCCTACTAGCGAAAAGGGCCTTAAGCTCATAAACCACATTAACTATGGCTAATGGCCTTGCGCAACCGCTAAATATGGTAAAAAAAGCCGAGAGAACGTGCGGCGCGTCCGCTGAAATTTGATCCCCTTTTAATATATTAACACCAATAGTCAAGAAAAATCAATCAATGTGAACAAAAAAATCTTCCTTCCCCAAAAAACA
>JAITIH010000314.1 GCA_031279525.1 Deltaproteobacteria bacterium
CTTGGCCTTGCGGTTCTTGCCTTGGCCTTGCGGTTCTTGTCTTGGCCTTGCGGTTCTTGCCTTGGCCTTGCGGTTCTGACCTTGGCCTCACTTCCCTAAGGCGACCCCGCGGCCATGCCCCACCGACCATAAACCTAACGGCCCAATCGGCGGGCCACGTTAGGCTAAGGTCCGCGGCCTCGTTGTAGGATAGGTGATTTTTAGAAAATCTTTTGTTATAGTAGCTAGCTGGACGCGCTGAACAAGCAAGGCTCTAACATTGGGCCGGCCCGTATCCTGGCGCCGATATAGCTCTCATAAGATGTCATTAATATAAAAATTTTCTTAATTAAAAATTTTTATAATATCTGAGCCATCGTAATTCGTTTGGGCCTGGCCTAAGGGAACCCGATGGCCGGGTCAGGACGATTTTATTTTTATGGGCGTTGGCCTCGTCTTGCGCGCTCTCCGGAATTTTCTAGCCACCATGGGGAATCGGGCTCGCTTTGACTCGACCCCGGCGTAAGGACCTTTTTTAACATGTCCGTTCCTTATAGTCCGGGCCAAAAGTATTTTCTTGGCCTGGACGCCGGTTCCATAAGCCTTAAGGCGACCTTATTGGACGCCAAAGGGGCCCTGGCCTTCCAAGAGTACGTCCGCCATCAGGGCCGGCCTTACGCGGCGGCCCTTTCGACGCTGGAAAAACTAGCCTTACGGTTTCCCCCGTCCGAGATCGCCCCGCCTTTCGTTACCGGGGTCGCGGCCGCCCACTTAGCCGAGCTTTTGGGCGGCGAGGCCATTGGCGAGATCCTGGCCTTGACCCTGGCCGCCCAAAAACTCTGCCCTAAAGCCAAAAGCCTAATCGACATCGGCGGCGAGGACACCAAAGTCCTGTGGCTGGAGCCTGGCGAAGACGGCCTAGCCTTAGCCGACTTCGCCATGAACACCCTCTGCGCGGCCGGAACCGGCTCCTTTTTGGACCAGCAAGCCCACCGCTTAGGCTACGACGTCGCCGAGTTTGGGGCCCTGGCCCTAAAGTCAGAGGTGCCGCCCAGGGTCGCCGGCCGCTGCAGCGTCTTCGCCAAAAGCGACATGATCCACCTCCAGCAGTCGGCCACGCCGGACTACGAGATAGTCTACGGCCTGTGCCTGGCCATGGCCAGAAGCCTTAAAAGCGGCCTGGCCAAAGGCCGCGACCTGCCGGCCCCGGTGGTCTTCGTCGGCGGGGTGGCCGCCAACCCCGGTTTAGCTCGGGCCTTTCGAGAGGTCTTAAGCTTAGGCCCAAACGACTTAGTCGTCCCTAAGACCCATTTCGTCTTCGCGGCCTTAGGGGCGGCCTTTCAAGCCCTAGCCCGCCATGGGGCCCAGGCCGACCGGTCGGCCGCGGCCAACCCCCCGGCCCACCCCGATCCGGCGACCGCGGCCAACCCGGCTAGCTCCGACGCCCGCCTTGGCCCCGCCGGCCATGCCGCCCCCGCCTTAGGCCTTAACTTAGACCGACTAAGGGCTTTCGCCTTAGGCCGCCGACCCAGCCCGGACCGCTTGCCGCCCTTGAAAAGGCCAGCCCAAACGCCCAAAGTCGGGACCGTCGACTGGTCCGCGGCGAGCTTTAAGCGCCCTTGGCCGGTCTACGTCGGGGTGGACGTGGGCTCGGTCTCCACCAACGTGGCCTTGGTCGACCCGCACGGCCGACTGGTGGCCCGCCAGTACCTGCCCACGGCCGGTCGGCCTTTAGAGGCCCTGGCCCAGGCCATGGCCAACATACTTTTGGAGGCGGGCGACAAAGTCGAGGTTTTGGGGGCTTGCTCCACCGGCTCGGGCCGCTACCTTTCGGCCGACTACCTAGGGGCCGACCTGACGGTCAACGAGATCACGGCCCAGGCCGCCGCGGCCGTGAGCCTGGACCCAGAGGTGGACACGATCTTCGAGATCGGCGGCCAAGATTCCAAGTACATTTCCTTAAGCCAGGGCGTCATCGTCGACTTCACCATGAACAAAGCCTGCGCGGCCGGGACCGGCTCCTTTTTGGAGGAGCAGGCCGATAAGCTAGGCCTTAACATCAAAGAGGAGTTCGGGGAATTGGCCTTGGCCAGCGAGGGGCCGGTGGCCTTAGGCGAAAGGTGCACGGTCTTCATGGAGTCGGACCTGGTCCACTGCCAGCAAAACGGGGTGGGCCTAAAGGACCTGGCCGCCGGGCTCTGTTACGGCATCGTGGCCAACTACTTAGGCCGGGTGGTCGAGACGAGAGCGGTGGGGAAAAAAATCTTTTTCCAAGGGGGGACCAGCTTTAACCAGGGCGTGGCCGCGGCTTTCGCCGCCCGGCTGGGCCGGCCGGTCGTCGTCCCGGACAACGCCGACGTGACCGGGGCCGTGGGGGCGGCCTTGGTGGCCCGCGATCGCCGATCTTGGGCTAAGTCCAGCTTCGTGGGCTTTGACTTGTCCAATAGATCTTACGAGATAAAAAGCTTCGAGTGCCGCCACTGCGCCAACCGCTGCGAGATCCGCCAGGTCGAGGTGGCCGGGGGCCGGCCCTTTTTCTACGGCTCCCGCTGCGACCGCTACGAGGCGGGGGGCCGAGCCAAAGTTGTCCCTAAATTTCCGGATCTTTTTCAGTTCCGGGCCGAGGCGGCCTTTAACTGCCCTGAGCTCCAAGACCTCTTGACCGACCTGCAAACCGGCCTGCGCCCGCGCCACGGCCGGATAGGCCTCATCCGGACCATGGGCTTCGCCGAGTTGGGCCCCTTTTGGTCGGTCTTCTGGGCCACTTTGGGCTACGAGCCGGTCTGGTCGGCCCCCACCAACAAAACGTCCATCCACCTAGGCTGCGAGCGGACCGAGGGCGAGTTTTGCTTTCCCATTAAAGCCGCCCACGGCCACCTTTTGGACCTAATGGGCCAAGGGGTCGAGCGGATCTTTTTGCCCTCGGTGGTCAACTTGCCCCCGGACGTGGAAGGGGCCCGAGACAACGCCGCTTGCCCCTACGCCCAGTCCTTGCCCTTCACCGCCGCGGCCGCCTTGGGCCTAGCCGCCCCCGCCCTTCTCACCGGCCCGGTCTTTTTCGGGGAAGGCCCTAAGGCCTTATTGGACGGCTTGGCCAAAATCGCGGCCCCTTTAGGCCTTAGCGGCAAGGCCGTGGCCTTGGCCGTCGACGAAGGCTGGCGGGCCCAGCGCAACTTTTCCCTAAGGCTGTGGAAAAAAGGGGCCGAGGCCTTAAGACATTTAGGCCAAGACGACGTGGCCATGGTGGTGGTGGCCCGGCCCTACAACGGCTTCGACCCAGGCATGAACCTAAGGCTTAGTCGCAAGCTCTCGGACTTAGGGGTCTTAGGCCTGCCCTTGGACTTCCTTCCATTATCCAACGACCATCCCGAGGCTAAAAGCCACTACTGGCGCTATGGCCAGAAAATCACGGCCGCGGCCTTGGCCATCGCGGCCGACCCTAGACTTGAGGCCCTGTACATCTCCAACTTCGGCTGCGGGCCGGACTCCTTCATTCTCCACTTCTTTAAGCGGCTCATGGGGCCTAAGCCTTTTTTGGAGATCGAGATCGACGAGCACTCCTCCGACGTGGGGGCGGTGACCCGCTTAGAGGCCTTTTTGGACTCCTTGGCCGCCCGGAAGGCCAAAAGCGGGCGGCCTAAAGCCTTCCCCCCGGCCAAGCCCTTGGCCACCAAATCCCGGCCCCAGGCCGGCCAGACCGTCTACGTCCCGCCCATGTGCGACCACGCCGGGGTCCTGGCCGCCGTCCTAAGGGGGGCGGGGCTGGCGGCCGAGGTCCTGCCCGAGTCCGACCAGGAAACGGTCCTTTTGGGCCGCTCGCAGACCTCGGGCAAAGAGTGCTACCCCTTGATCCTCACGGTCGGGGACTTTTTAAAAGTCGCCCAAAGAAAAGACTTCGAGCCCCAAAGGTCGGCTTTCTTCATGCCGTCCTCCAACGGCCCCTGCCGCTTTGGCCAGTACAGCCGCTACCTCTCCCTCATCGCCCAGCGGTTAGGCTTTCCCGAGGTCGAGATTATCGCCTTGGACCAGACCGGAGGCATGTACGGAGCCTTAAGCGAGGCCAGCCCCAAGGGCCAGAGCCTGGCTAAGGGGATTTGGCTGGCTTTAGCCGGGACCGATCTCCTGCAAAAGGCCCTCTTTCACGCCCGGCCCCGGGAGAAAAGCCCTGGTCTCGCCGAATTGGCTTATAAAGAGTCTTTGGCCGACTTCACCGAATGCGCCTGTCAAAGCCTTAGCCAGGCCAAAAAAGCCATGACCCGGGCCCGCGACCGCTTCGAGGCGACCCGGGCTAAGGCCAACGGGGTGGCCCCCAGGCCGGTGGTCGGCCTGGTCGGGGAGATCTACGTCCGATCCAACCGCTTCGCCAACGAAGACGTGGTCAAAAGGCTAGAGGGCCTAGGGGCCGAGGTCGTGGCCCCGCCCTTCACCGAGTGGGTCCTTTACACGGGCTTCGTCAACTCCATGCGGGCCGCCCGCCAGGGCCAATGGAAAAAGCGTCTGGCCGCGGCCTTAACCTCGCTGGCTCAGGCCCACGACCAAAGGGCCTTGGCCAAACCTTGGGCCGGCTTCTTCCCGGGCGGGGCCAAAGACCCGCCGATCCGGGAGATCGTCTCCTTAGGCGAAAACTTTTTGCCCCGGGCTTTTCAAGGGGAGGCCATTCTCTCCTTAGGCAAAGGCCTGGAATTTTACCGTCAAGGGGCTAGGGGCCTGGTCAACATCATGCCCTTCACCTGCATGCCGGGCATGATCGTCGGAGGCCTCACCAACCGCCTCCGGGCCATGGCCCGCGGCTTGCCGGCCCTAAGCCTCGCCTACGACGGCCAGAGCCAATCCAACGCCCAAGCCCGGCTCGAGGCCTTCATGGGCCAAGTTCACAATTTTCGCGCCCCGGCCAAAAAGGGCCGATCCACGCCAATCACAAGGAGGGACGGTGGATAAAATCATCATCAACGCCTCGGACCCGGAAGAATGCCGGGTGGCCATGCTCGACGGCGACGGCCGCTTGCAAGAGTACTACTCCGACGCGGGCTACCGACAGCAAAGCTTGTCCAACATCTATAAAGGGGTCATTCAGAACATCGAGCCGAGCTTGCAAGCCGTTTTCGTCAATTTCGGCCACGAGCGGAACGGCTTTTTGCAGTTGGCCGACATCCACCCGGAGTACTTTTTGGAGGACGGCGGCCGGGCCCCGGATCTTAAAAAATGCCTAAAAAAAGGCCAGCCTATCTTAGTCCAGGTCTTAAAGGAGCCGGGCCGGGTCAAGGGGGCTTCTTTGACCACCTTCGTCTCCTTGGCCGGCCGCTTCGTCGTCCTAACCCCTGGCCGCGACAACGTCGGGGTCAGCCGCAAAATCGAAAGCGACAAAGAGCGCCAAAGGCTTAGGGCCATCGCCGAGGAGTTGCCGGTTCCCGAAGGCTGCGGCTACATCGTCCGCACCGTGGCCGAGGACCGCTCCAAAAAGGAGCTGGCCGAGGACCTCTATCATGTCTATAACCTCTGGGAGGACATCCGCCGCCAGGCCCAGGAGGCTCCGGCCCCTAGCTTAGTCTACCGGGAGCAGGATCTGGCCATCAAAATTTTGCGGGACCACTACACCTCCGACGTCCGGGAGATCCTAGTCGACGACCAGGCCGCCTGGCAGAAGATCGCCGACTACATCGGCTCCATCGCCCCGGGCCAGCAGAAGATCGTGAAGCTCCATAAGGAAAAAAGGCCCATCTTCGCCCGGCATCTTTTGGAAGAGCAGCTGGCCACCATTTTCCAGACCACGGTGAGGCTCAAAAGCGGCGGCTCCATCGTCATCACCCCGACCGAGGCCCTAGTCTCCATCGACGTAAACTCTGGAAAAGGCACCCGCGAGGGCAACTTAGAGGACACGGCTTTCGCCACTAACTTAGAGGCGGCCGACGAGGTGGCCAAACAGCTGCGCCTAAGGGACTTAGGCGGGCTGGTGGTGGTGGATTTCATCGACATGCGCGAAGAGCGCCACCGCCGAGAGGTCGAGCGACGAATCCGCGAAGCGGCCAAGGCCGACAAGGCCAAGACCGACTTTGGGACCATCTCCAAATTTGGGCTGTTAGAGCTCACCCGCCAAAGGATGCGGCCCTCCATCGAGCTGGGCTCCTTCGCCATCTGCCCCCACTGCCAGGGCCGCGGCTTGGTCAAGACCTCGGAGAGCGCCTCTTTGGCCTTCTTAAGGCAGGCGGCCCACCTTCTTTTTAGCCGCAGGGAGGTCGGGGAAATCCGAGCCCGGGTCGAGCCGGAGGTGGCCAACTTTCTGGTCAACTACAAAAGGGCCGAGCTATCCCGTCTTGAGGACCGGCACAAGGCCCGAATCATCGTCCAGGGCGACCCGCGCCTCATCCCCGGCCAGTGGGAGATGGACGCCTACCGCCAGGCCGCCGAGGGCGAGACCTTAAAGCCAGGGCGAGTGGCTGGCCAACCCGAGGAGGGCGACGAGGAAATCGACTTGCGCCAAGAGCGCCAAGAAATGCGTCTCGGGCCGCTTTTGGGGCGCTTTACCAGCCAAAACGGCTTGTTCAACTCCAGCCTCAATCACGACAACGGCAATGGCCACGCCAACGGCGGCCACAACGGGGATCGGCCCAGCGGCCGGCGCCACGCCAAGCCTAAAAAAAGCCGCGAGGCCAAAAGCGAGCCCTCCGTTGCCCCGAACGCTTAAACGGCCCTTAACCGGGGCCCTTAACGACCGCCTTGGCCCAATTGGGCCTAAAGGCTCGGCCGCGCCTGGCCATAAGCTTCATGGCCGGCCTAACCTAACGCCTCATGGCCGGCCGAACCTAAAGCCTCATGGCCGGTTAAAGCCGTTAAGCCCTTCTGGCCTCGCTAGAGCCAATAGAGCTCTTAAAAGTTTTTTGACCTTTGGCCTATTGGCCGTCTGCTTGGCCTTTTTCGGCTGCGCCTACCCCGCGCCCTTTGACAACGGCCTGTATGGGGCCCAGGCCCCCCTCTACCCGGAAAGACGGCTAGCGCTCGTCTTTCAAAAGGACAAAACCTATAGCCCAGTGGCCGGGGCTCGCGTGGCCGTCGAGGTCGAGCCCCCCGCGCGCCTTTTGGCCCCCGCCTCCGGCCAGGGCCTCACCGACGCCGACGGAGTCTTGGCCATAACCGTGGCCCCGGCGGCCCAATACGACCAAAGCGCCTTAAAGGCTGGGGACGTCGCGGTCGACTTTCCCATCGCCTTGACCGTGTCCATGGAAAGGGACGGCCGGGTCTTGACCTGGGACCTCGACGACAACCAGTCTTTCGCCCGCTACCGGGATCCCCTCTACCAAGGCCTTAATCGCGATCCCGATCAAGAGCCGGCCTACGTGACCTTGACCCTCCCTTAAGGCCAGTGGCCCTGACGCGGCCTTAAGCGGGCGGCCGGGCTGGACCGGATTTAGCCGACCGTGCCAGATGGGCCAACGGGCCAATAAGGGCTGGCCTAGATTTAGCCAGATGGGCCTATGAGGCCGTAAGGGCTAGCCTAGATTTGGCCAGCCGGGCCAGATGGGCCAATAAGGCCAATGGGCCCGCGGAAAGAAACCATGATCGCCTAAGGGGCTTTTGGCCCTTAAGGCCAGGCTAAAAGGTCTTTTTAGCCTTAAAAGCGCTTAAGACCTAAAAAAAGCCAAAGGGCTAAAAGGTCCAAAAGGCTTTTTTAAGGCCGCGAAATATTGATAAGGTCCGCGGAGGCTTTAGGCCGTTAAGGCGGGTTCTTACAAGCCTATGATTTTAGGCGGAAAAAAGCCTTAAGGTCGCGAGAGGCGCGCGCGGCCCGCAAATGGCGAGGCGCCTTAATTACCCACGGTCGCGATGAATAGACGGCCAAAAATTAGGGCCAAGACCCCGGCGAACGGGCAATCTGGCCTTTGTGTGGCCGCGAAATGACAGGGGGCCTTCAAAGACGTGAAGCCGCCAAAAGCCTGGAGCCTTGACTACTTAAGGCCACGAACCGTAAGCGGTCGCGAGCGAGGTCGGCCATTGTTTTGGCCACCTTTAAGCGAGCCTAAAAGGATCTTACTTTCATGCCAGATTTTAATGGCCTCGCCTCTTTGCGCCGAGACGTTTGCTTAGACGCGGATCAAGTCGATTTAGGCTTTGGGCTTTGCGCCAAAAACTTCACTCATGTCTCTCAAGGCCATCGACTGCTAAAATATTGCGACTCCTCCATGAATGGCGTCAAAACCGGGCCGACCCGGGACGATCCCTTTTTCCATTCCCTATACAACCAGCCGGACGTCGAAATTGAGGAAAATCGCGTCTTTCGCTATCACCTGGTCCTGCCCGAGAACGGCGCCCAGGCCAAGAATCTCATCTTCCTCCTCCACGGCTTTAACGAGCGCGGCTGGTCCAAGTACCTGCCTTGGGCCGTCCAACTGGCCAAAAGAACCGAGCAAGCCGTGTTGATGTTTCCCATAGCCTTTCACATGAACCGGGCCCCTAAGCTATGGA
>JAITIH010000063.1 GCA_031279525.1 Deltaproteobacteria bacterium
CAGGCCGTCTACAAAGTCGCCCTGGTCGTCGGCGGGCGCGCCGAGGTTCTGGTCGTTTTTGAGGAAGAAAAAGGCGAACTGAAGGCCTAACCCCCAAAAACCATGATAAATCCCTAACGCCAGGCGCAAACCTAAGCGAAATTACTTTGGGCGTGGGCGGCTTTAACTTTTTTTTGCCTGAGGCCCCGTCCTTACGGTGAGGCGCCTTCCGTAGGGAGCCTGGCATGGGCGACGACTTAGGACGGTGAAATGTTCGTTCTAACCGATCCTTTAGCCAAAGAGTTCGCCTAAGGGCTAGAGGCGCGCGCCACAATCGCCGCGCGTTTCCGCGTCTCGCCCCTACTTTTTCCTATGACGCGCGTTTTTTGGCATTTAAGCGCTTTTTTGGGGATTTAAGGAGGATTTTCGGGGATTTTCGCGGCGTTTCAAGGCTTTTCCGGGGTTTTTTCGAGGCTCTTTTGTGGAACTTTTTGTCGGACTTTTATGCGGAACTTTCATTTTCACGGTTAATTGCATATGCGAAAACTTAAAAAATTCGCCCTACGGCCTTAGGTTACAGTGGCCTTAGGCGACTTTTTTCGCCATAGCGGGGATTTTAGGCGTCGTTTTTAGCCTAGCGGTTTTTACGCGACTCAATTTTTACGCCCCAAGATTTCGCCTAGCCGCTTGAGGCTTTAAAGTCGCGCGGCCCAATCGTCGCGATTTTCCCCGCGGCTCACCCCTAGTTTTTTCATAAGACGCGCGTTTTAGGGGCATTTTAGAGGCTTTTTCAGGGATTTGCGGGGATTTTCAAGGCTTTTCCGGGGTTTTGTCGCGGCGCTTTTGTTAAACTTTTTGTCGGAATTTTATGCGGAATTTTCGTTTTCACGGTTAATTGCGCATGCGAAAACTTAAAAAAGCCGCCCTATGGCCTTAGGTCACGGTGGCCTTAGACGACTTTTTTCGCCATAGCGGGGATTTTAGGCGTCGTTTCTTATCCCCGCGGTTTTATAGCCCCGCGGCCTTTAAGCCTTGCGCTTTTTATGCGACTATATTTTTATGGCCGGGCGGAGCTTTCCTTCGCGCGACCCTTCTTCGAGCTTACGGCCAAAGGCTTAAAGCTCCTTATTGATGGTCCCCTCCCAGGTGCTAACCCGGGCCTCGTGGGATTCTTCTGGCGAAATCCATTTGGTGGTCACGGTCTTAACCCGCGTATAGAACCTTAGGCCGTCGCGCCCTAAGCAATGGAGATCCCCATAGAAGGATCTTTTGTTGCCCGAGAAGGGGAAAAAGCCCAAAGGCACGGGGATTCCGACGTTGACGCCAACCATGCCGCCGTCGGTCCGGCTAACGAACTCGCGGGCGTAATAGCCGCTAGTGGTAAAGATGGAAGAGCCGTTGGCGAAGGGGTTGGCGTTCATGATAGCCAGGCCTTCGAAAAAGTCCTTGCAGCGTTTGACGCAAAGGACCGGCCCAAAGATCTCGACGTCGCCCACCGTCATGCCGGGTTTGACCTTGTCTAGAATGGTCGGCCCCACGAAGTAGCCGTTCTCGAACCCTTTGGGCTTACAGCCGCGGCCGTCAAGGACCAGCTCGGCCCCCTCCTCGATCCCCTTAGCGATCCACCTTTCCACTGAGTCTTTTTGGGCTTGGCTAACCAAGGGCCCCAGTTGGGTGGCCGGATCCCAGGCCGCCCCAATGACTAGCTCTTGGGCCAGCTTTTTCATGATCTTGACGAATTCGTCGGCCACCGTCTCCTGGACCGTCACCACTGGAAGGGCCATGCACCTTTGGCCGGCGCAACCAAACGCGGAGTTGACCACCCGGCGGGCCGTCCATTCCAAGGGCGCGTCCTCTAAGATGAGGGAGTGGTTTTTGGCCTCGACTAGGGCTTGGACGCGCTTGCCGGCCGCGGCCGCCTGGCCGTAAACGATTTTTCCGACCGCCTCCGAGCCGACGAAAGAGACCCCGTTGACCTCGGGATGGGCGATGAGCCCGGCCAGCTCGTCGCGGCCGCAGGTGATGAGGTTGACCACGCCCTTGGGCAGCCCAGCCTCGATCATGATCTCTAAAAGGCGCATTGCCGACTGCGGGACCATGCTGGCCGCCTTTAAGACCATGCAGTTGCCGCTAGTGACGCAAACCGGGATGAACCAGCCAAAAGGGATCATGGCCGGAAAGTTGTAGGGGGCCACCCCTAAAAACACCCCCACCGGGACCCGGTAGAGGTTAATGTCATGGGAGCGGGTGGCCTCCATCAAGGAAAAGCCCTGCAGCTCCAAGGGGGCGCCCAAGGCGAGCTCGCAGGCCTCGATGACCTTAAAGACGTCGCCTTTGGATTCCTCGAAGTTTTTGCCCATCTCGGTGGCGACTAAGGTTGAGAGCTCGTTAAAGTTTTTATAGACTAGCTCGCGAAACTTAAAAATAAGCTGGGTTCTTACGGCCACCGGAGTGCTGGCCCACTCCGGGAAGGCGGCCCGGGCGGCCTTGACCGCGGCCTCGGCCTCGGCCTTTGAGCAGACGGGGGCCTCGGCGATCCGCTCGCCCGTGGAGGGGTTCATGACTGGGGAGTATTTCCCCGAGGCCGACTCCAGCCACTCGTTGTTAACGCAATACTTAAGCCTCTTTATGGCCATGATTGACTCCTTTTGAGGTTGGCCCACTATGGTTTTTTGGCTACCGCCGGGCCGAATGGGCTTTTACAGGCAAGCGTAGTAAAGAGCGACGATTTCCTCTTTGGTGGCTATTTTAGGATTGTTGCCAGGGCTGCCGGAAGCTATGGCGTCGTCGGCCATCTTCTGGACGACCGGGTCCAATTTGTCCTTGGTGACTCCTAAGGCCGCCAGACCCGGAACCTCTAGGGCTTTGACGATCTCGGCCACCTTCTTGGCCCCGCTTTCGGCCGTTTTTTTATCGTCGCCCAAATCGGGCAGACCCATGGCCTTGGCCACCTCGGCGTAGCGGGCATAGTCGCCGTCTAGGGAAAACTCCATGACTTTGGCCAAAAGAGCGGCGTTGGAGACCCCGTGGGGCACGTGGAAGATGGCCCCGACCGGCCGCGACATCCCATGGACCAGGGCCACTGAGGAGTTGGAAAAAGCCATGCCAGCCTCAAGAGCCCCCAATAGAGTGTTGGTTCGAGCTTTTACGTCGCAAGGATCGGCGAAGGCGATAGGCAGATTTTCAACGATGAGCTTAATGGCCGAGAGGGCCAAGAGATCGGT
>JAITIH010000114.1 GCA_031279525.1 Deltaproteobacteria bacterium
CAATGATAGAGTAGTTTGGCCTAACTGTTTTGGGGCGGGTATGTTCGTTTTCATAAAAGCATTATACACGACATACCTATTTAATGCAATAGGCTAAAAAATATTTTACAAAAATTTTACATTTTTTTTTATTTATATCCTATGTCTTTTGACAATATTTATAGCAATATTCCTTATGGCTTATAGGTTACATGGTGTAGCAAAATAAAAATGCTTACTTGGTAAGGTCCTAACATTTACCCGCCGGGGTAATAGTCTGCCACTGACAGTTGGTCGAATGCGCTTCCTGTATCTCATGTCTTCAGGCCCTTCAGCTGAATACCTCTTCCACTGAAAGTATACGGTTGATTTGGCTAAGCAAAGCATTGAGGCGATTTTCACTGCAGGAGCGTTGTTGTTAAAGCGAAGGGCAACCCTTACAATGATAGAGTAGTTTGGTCTAATTGTTTTGGTGTAGGCATGTACGTTGTTCATAAAAGCATTATACACTACATACCAATTTAATGCAATATGCTAAAAATGATTTTACAATAATTTTACATTTTATTTATTTATATACTCTGGCATTTGACAATATCGATAGCAATATTCCTAAAAGGCTTATGGGTTACAGGGTGTAGCAAAATAAAAATGCTTACTCAGTAAGGTTCTAACATTTATCCACCGGGGTAATAAATGACCAGAACTGAGTAAAAATTACCCAACCCGAGTCCAACAGCCTTAACCGAATCCGATTCAGGTTTTCGGACCGAAGAAAAAGTCGTGAACGATTACCCGCCTTGAGCCTTCGCTAAACTTTTCCCCACAAAATCCCCAAGTTCGCGAAAATCCTTTTTCCCCTCCCTTACTTTCGGGGCGAGCCCCCTTTTTCCCGCCTAACGACCCCTTCCAGCGACCTTACCGGCGAGCCTATCCCGCGACCAACCACCGCGACTGCCTTTAAACGCCCCATTCCCTTAGCGGCCCTGGGCCACCGACTCCCCGACTGGCCCCCGCGACCCGCCTAAGCGGCCGCCTCCCGCGCTCTCCCCGGCGCCTCCACCCACAACCTCCCCCATCGATCCCCTTTAGCCGCGGCTTTAGGGCCCCATTCTTAAACGGCCCCGGACGGCCAATTCCCCGACCGTCCTAAAGCGCCTCCACCCGCGAATTCCCTTGGATCCCGAAAGGCGACCGCCCCGCCCGTTGGTCTCGCCGTCGCCCTAGGATCTTCAAGATCCACCGAGCCTTTCCGGCAATTTTTTGGGCTTTTGGCCAACTAATTTTCCCTCCTATTTTCGTTTATCCACGAAAAGGAAGTTCTTCCAGCTGGAGTTTACCGTATCGCCGACTGAACGCTAGCCAATATATAGCGGTAAAAAGTCAAAACCGGCCTAGATAGCGAATTTACAGGACGATCGCCAGTTTTGACGACCCAATAATCGTCAAAAATCCCCCAGATTTCCGCCTTAGGTTAAGGTCATTCAACTATTTTTTCAACGTTTATGTCGGATTAACTCCCGAAGAATTCCGCTTAAAAGGTCAGAAAAGGGCATTTAGCCAGTTTTTTTGACCAAAACCAGACCAATTCGTCAAAGAAAAAAATTGCCTCTAAATTCATTATGAAGTAAAATTCCAACATGCCCATTTTTTTTAATCTGGGCCGCTGGTGGGCCAATCGACTTTTATCCCTCTTAAGGGCGGATCGGCGCCATGCTCTACCTAAAAAAGTTTTAACGCGGCCCTCCGGCCTCCCCGGAGTTCCGGCCATAAGGCCTTAGCCCCATAGGGCCCGCATATATCGCCAGCCTTTCCGGCCGGTTACTCTTTGAAGGAGATTTTTCGCCAACATGACCAATTACCTAAAATCCAACGACGCCTTAGGCGTCGCCAATCGCGGCAACCCCGCCGAGTCCGGCCTTTGCGGCCTGTGCCGCTCCGACTGCCAAGGTCGCTGCGAGGTCTGGTCCTCCTGCTTGACGGGCCGGGAACTCCTGTACCCCCGGGACTTTGGCTCCACCGTGGCCGGGGCCTTAAACGTCGCCCCCTCGGGCCTTTCCTATAACGGCATAAGGATCATGGGGCCCTGCTACGGGGCCCACGAGGCCCCGCCCTCGGCGGCCAAGGGCGACGCCCTGTTTACGGAAGTCTCCTTGGAGACGAGCTTTGGGGCCAAGAAGAAGACTAAGTGCCGAGCCCCCTACATGGCCGGGGCCTTAGGTTCCACCTTTATCGCGGCCAAATACTGGGACGCCATGGCCGCCGGCTGCGCCGTCTGCGGGGTGCCCATCGTCATAGGGGAAAACGTGGTCGGCGTCGACCGGGCCTCGGAGATCAAAAAAGGCCGCATCGTCAAAAGCCCGGAGATGGACCGACGTTTAGCCTCTTACCTTAAGTACTACGACGGCTACGGGGCGGCCATCGTTCAGCTGAACGTGGAAGACACCCGCAACGGCGTGGCCGAGTACATCGCCGAGCATTACGGGGACAAGGTCATCATTGAGCTGAAATGGGGCCAAGGGGCCAAAAACATTGGCGGGGAGATCCAGGTCAAAGACATTGAGTACGCCGACTTTCTAAAAAACCGCGGCTACCTGGTCGACCCGGACTGCTCCAAACCCGAGGTTCGGGAGGCCTGGCGGAACCGCTCCATCGACGGCTTCGCCCGCCATAGCCGCTTAGGCTACACCAACCTCTCCTCCTGGGGCGAGGTCCGGGAGGCCTTCCTCAAAGAGGTTAAGCGCTTAAGGAGCCTAGGCTACGAGCGGATTTCCTTAAAGACCGGGGCTTACGGCATGGAGCCTTTGGCCATGGCCATCCGCCTGGCCACCGAGGCCGAGCTGGATCTTTTGACCATCGACGGGGCCGGCGGCGGCACGGGCATGAGCCCTTGGGACATGATGGAGCACTGGGGGGTGCCCTCGGTCCTCCTCCACGCCAAGGCTTACGAGTACGCCAACATCCTCGCCGCGGCCGGCCACAAGGTGGTGGACATGTCCTTCGCCGGCGGGTTCGCGAAATCCAGCTCCATCTTTAAAGGCTTAGCCCTAGGCGCCCCCTACGCCAAGATGATCTGCATGGGTCGGGCCATGATGATCCCGGGCTTTTTGGGCTCCAATATCGAGGGCGTCTTAAAGCCGGCCAACAAAGCCAAGGTCAACGGCAACTGGGACGCCCTGCCGCCCTCGGTTAGCTCCCATGGGACCACGGCCGAGGAGATCTTCGCCTCCTACTACGACGTGCAGAAAAAGGTCGGGGCCAAGGCCATGAAGGAAATCCCCTTTGGGGCCATCGCCATGTGGGGCATGCTGGACAAGCTCTCCGCCGGCCTCCAGCAGCTGATGGCCGGGGCCAGGAAATTTAAGCTCTCGGCCATCGACCGGGGCGACGTAGCCGCGGCCAACCGGGAAGTGGCCAGGGAGACTAATCTGCCTTTCGTGACCGAGCTGGGCGACGAGACGGCCAAGAACATCTTAAGGGAAAAGTTCTAAAGCCAATTTTAGCGGGGCCCCCCATAAAGGCTTTTTTTTGGCTTTAGCCGTCGTTTTGGCTTTAGCCGCCGGCCTTTATAGGGCCCCCGCTTTTGGCCCATTCGCCGCGGCTCCTTCGCCTCTCCCTTCGCTTTCTTACCCATAAGCCCAAGGGAAGCGCGGCTAACGTTCCCAGCCAAAAAAGGTCGCTTTACGGCGGCCTTTTTTTGGGGGGCTGTCCCCTTGGCCTTTAAGGGCCATTTTAGTTGCGTTCGCTTAAGAGGCTAGCGGCCCCCTCGCCTCTCCCTTCGCTTTCTTACCCGTAACCCATAAGCCCAGAGGAACCGCGGCTAGCGTTCCCAACCAAAAAAGGTCGCCTTACGGCGACCTTTTTTGGGGGCTAGCCCCTTGGCCTTTAAAGGCCATTTTAGTTGCGTTCGCTTAGAGGCTATTGGCTCAAGTCCGGCATAACCGGGCTCCAGGAGGGCAGCGACTGGGAGCCCTGGAGCAGGGGGCTTAGAATCTGTTGGCGGTCGCCGTTGGCCGACATGACGTACAGCTTTTCCCCGCCGGATCTCGTGCTGGAGAAGACGATCATCCGCCCGTCCGGGGAGAAGCTAGGATGTAGGTTCCGGCCTTGGCCGCCGGTCAACTGCCTAAAGCCTGAGCCGTCGGGGTTAATGATCGCGATATCCCGCTCGCCCACCACGAAGGCGATTTTATCGCCCTTGGGCGACCAGGCCGGATCGGTGCTCTTGCCGCCCGGCGACAAGCGCACCCCGGGGCTCCCTGGGCCCGCGGCCACGTAAACGCTGGCGGTCCCGGCTTGGTCGGAGACGTAAGCCATCCGCCCATCCGGGGCGAAGGTCGGGGAGATCTCAATGCCGCCCCCATTGGTGATGACCCTAGGAGACCGCCCATCGAACATGGCGATGTTCGTGCTGGTCCGGCCGGACAGTCCGGCCACCACCACCCCGCCCGGGGTGAAGGCCGGGGCGATGACCGGCTCGCCGCTATAGACGACCCGGCCGTTGACCAAAAGCTCCCACTTCTTGCCGTTGCGGTGGACCCAAGCCGTCTTATCGCCGGGTCCCAAGGTCGGCTGGGTCGAGGGCCCGCCCCGGGAGCCGGCCAGGATGGTCTGCTCGTCGCCGCCCAACTCGGTCATGGCCACGGACCGGTTGGCCCGGTCGCCGGTCACGTAAATGATTTTCGTGCCAAAGACCCCTGGGATCCCGGTGATGGCCAAGATGACCTCATTGGTGAAGCGGCCAATCATGGCCTTGCCGTCTTTGGTCGAGCCCGAGAGCTTTTTGGCCAACATCTGCTGGCCGCTGGCCACGTTAAAAAGCCTTAGTTCCAAAGTCAAGCGCGAGCCGGAAGGTTGGGCTATCCCTTTTATAACGAAGTTGGCCCCGATCTGGGCCCAAGGGGCGTAGTCGATCGGCGGGCCTTCGGTCACCCCGGCCCGAGGATTGGCCTCCAAGGAAGAGCGGGGGTCGACCAGTCGAAATAGGCCGGTCATTTCCAGGTTGTCGGCCAGACGCTTATTTAAGACTGGGGCTACGCCCTCGGCTCTTTCCGGGCCTTTAGGGCCCAAAAAGTCGGCCACCACAATGTTAAAGCGATTCATGGTCCCGGAAAGGTCCACCGGGATGATGACGGAGGGGTTTTGGTACTCCAGCCCGCCGCCGTCTTGGGCCAAAAGGCTGGGGGCCGCCGCTAGGCAAAGGCCCGCGAAAAGAAGGATAACGCCTAAAAACGCGAGTTTACGCCTCATGTTTAAACACCTCAAAATAATACGAGCGAAAAGCATTTCCCCCAAAAATATGGCCTAAAAAAAGCGGGCCCCGGTAGGTCGAAAGGCCCCCATAAAGGCCTTTTATTCATAAAAAAGCCCTAAAAACCCATAATAGGCCATGATTTAGCTAAAAAAGGCTTTTTTGGCCCTTTGGCCGCCACTGGCCTTTTAGCCTTAAGAACATGTCATGACGCTTTTAGCCTTAGAACATGGCCCCCATGGTGAACTCCCAGCGCCCGGCCGGGTCGCCGGCGTCGGCGTCGAGAGCCCGGCCATACTCAATGCGCAACGGCCCCATGGGGGAGAGGTAGCGTAAGCCGGCCCCGTAGCTGCGCTTTAAGTTGGAGAAGCTATAATCTTGGAATTTGGTCCAGACGTTGCCCATGTCGTAGAAGACCACCCCAAAAAGCCCTGAGTCCTTAATCAACGGGAAGGTCAACTCAAAGTTTAAGACCATCATTTTTTCGCCGCCGATGTTCTCTTGCGTCTCCGGGTCCTTGGGCGAGACGTCGTACCAGTCGTAGCCGAGGATGGAGTTGATGCCGCCTAGCATGTATTTTTCGTAGACCGGCAAGCCGCCCCTTTTGGTCTCGTCGGCGAAGCCGCCCTCGAAGTGGGCCATGAAGGCCATGCCGTTAAAGTAGGGCACCGGGACCCATTTGGCGAACTCGACTTCGTAGCGGTTAAAGGCTGTCTCCCCGCCCAGGAGGCTAACGCCGACGGTGTAGCCTAACCGGGCCGTGGACCCGGAGGTCGGCTGGAAGAAGTGATTCCGGGTGTCGCGGCGCAGGGCGAAGGAAAAGGTGCTGTTGACGGAGTTGCCCATCATGGACCTTAAGTAGGCCGAGGAATTGATCCCGACGTCGGAGATTTCCACCTCTTCCCAAGAGTAGGTGCCGGTCAGGTAGAAGCGCTCGAAGACCGGGTAGCCGACCCGGATGGCCGCGCCCTTGGAGTCTTTGCGGTAGTAGTCGAAGTTATTGTAATACTTGAACAAGTCGAGCCCCATCATAAGGGGGATGTCGCCAACCCAAGGGTCGGTGAAGGAAAAGTTAAAGTAGTTGCTCTCGCTGCCGATGTTGGCCTCCAAGGCGATCCGGCGGCCGTAGCCGAAAAGGTTGTCCTGGGTTAGGCGGATCGTCCCGAAGATGGAATTGTAGTTGCTGTAGCCGGCCCCGATCTGGAAGGATCCGGTCGGCCGCTCCTTGACCTCGACCCTTAAGTTCATCTTGTCGTTGGCGTCCGAGGGACTGGGCACGAGGTTAATGTCCTCGAAAAAGGAGCTGCGCATTAGGTTGTTTTGGCTGTCTCTGAGCTTGGAGTTGGAGGTCAGGTCCCCTTCGGAGAACTCCAAGTGGCGCCTAATGACCTTGTCGCGGGTCTTGTCGTTGCCGACGATGGTGATGCGGTCGTAGTAAACCGTGTTTTTGGGCATGACCGAGAAAGCCACGGGCAGGACGTTGGCCTCGTCGGGCTCTCCAAACACGGGCTCGACCTCATTGTGGGCGTAGCCCTGGTCGGCGTAATAGTTCTTCAGCCGATTGACGTCCTCTTGGAGGAGCTCCCGGTTCCACCAGGTCTCGTCTTTAATCTGGACCAAGTCTTCCAGCATCTCGTCGGGTTTATCGGTCTCCAATAAATCGCCGGTCAAGGTTACCTGGCCCACCTTGAAACGGGCCCCCTCGTTAATGGGGAAGGTGACCACGAAGCCGTCGGTCCCCTCCTCGCTCTCGACGCTGGGCTCACCGACCCTAGCCAAAAGAAAGCCGTTATTGTGATAGTACTGGGTCAAGAGCTGGGCGTCGTTGGCCAGCTTTTCCCGGTCCAACTTCCCCGACCCGGTCAGCCAAGAGGTCAAAAAGAAGCGGGTCTCGCTCTCGATTTGGCCTTTTAAGGCCCAGCCGGCGTAAAACTCGTTGCCCTCAAAGCGGATTTCCCGAATGTAAAGCTTCCCGCCCTCGACGATCTGGAAAACTAGCCTGGCTTTCCCTTCTTCCCCAGGCTGGAGCTCGTAAGTCACCTGGGCCATGGGGTAGCCCTTGTCGGAGTAAAATTTCTGGAGGTTGTTGACGGCCGTGGTCAAGCGTTCGTCGGTGGCCAAGTCCAGGACCTTGACCCCCACGACCTCCTCTAGGTCCTCGGCGTCGAACTTGGAGTTGCCTTGGTAAACGATGACCCCGATCTGCGGCCTTTCGGTCACCCTAAAGTGGACCGCTTTCCCGCCGGGCACGTCGTCGACCTCAACGCTGACCGTCTCGAAATAGCCCATGGAGTGTAAGCGCCTAATGTCCGAGGCCGCCTTGGTCTCGTTGTAGGTGCCGCCTCGCCGGATCCTCAAGGAGTTTAGAATGGCCTCGTTCTCGACCAGGCCGCTGCCGGTTATGGAGACCGACACGACCCTGGCCCCGCCGCCAAAAAGGTGGTCGGTGACCATCAAAACCAGTCGCTCGGCCGTCTGGGGCAGGTTCTCCGAGGCCGCCGAGGAAACGCTCGCGCGCTGGCTGCCCTGCAGGCCCTGAGTCAGGGGCTGCAATTGGCCGGTTAAGGTGAAGGAGGTTCCAGACCGCGTCAAGCTTGGCGCGAACAGAAAGTCCGCTCCCAACTGGCGGGCCTGGGCCAGCACGGCGCTTTCCCCCTGGCTAAGGGTCTGGGCCCCCATGGCCAGCGGCTGGAAGCCCTGGGCCTGCAAAGCGGACACCGTTAGCTCCAAAAGCCCCCGGCTGATGTTGCTCAGCTGCTCTAGCTGGGTCCCAGTCACCCCCACCACCTGGTAAGGGGCCACGGCGATCTTTTGCCCGGTCTGCCCCCAGGCCTGGGCCGCCCCAAAGGTCAGACAGCCAAAAATCAGGAGGACAAGCGGTTTTTTAAGCATGTGTTTTCTCCGGCTCCAAAAATAGCGACTAACTTCGATTTTATAATGGCAATAAAGAAAATTTTTGTGAATGCATTGACATATTTTACAAACAAATCAGATACGCGTCAACCAAAATCTTCCAAAAGCCAACCCGAGCCCAGACCCGCCTGGCTCTCTTAAGGCCATTAACTCCTTAAAGAGCCAAAATAAAGCTAAAGCCTAAAAGTCGCCCGGACCGGACATAGGGTCTATAAAGCCTTCCTAACCTAAAGCCAAAGGCCTGGCCCGCCCTAGCGCCCTTAGGGGCTTTTGGCCCTGGCCTAACCCGGCCAAAGCCACGGTCTCCTAAGCCTAGCCAAATGGGCCTGGCCCGCCCTAGCCGCCCTTACGGGCTTTTTGACCCTGGCCTAACCCGGCCAGGGCCCCGGTCTCCTAAGCCTTAGTCAAATGGTTCGGCTCGCCCTAGCCGCCCTTACGGGCTTTTTGGCCCTGGCCTAACCCGGCCAAAGCCACAATCTCCTAAGCCTATCCAAATGGGCCTGGCTCGCCCTAGCCGCTCTTACGGGCTTTTTGGCCCTAGCCTAACCCGGCCAGGGCCCCGGTCTCCTAAGCCTATCCAAATGGTTCGGCTCGCCCTAGCCGCCCTTACGGGCTTTTGGCCCTAGCCTAACCCGGCCAAAGCCCCGATCTCCTAAGCCTATCCAAATGGTTCGGCTCGCCCTAGCCGTCCTTACGGGCTTTTTGGCCCTGGCCTAACCCGGCCAGGGCCCCGGTCTCCTAAGCCTTAGTCAAATGGTTCGGCTCGCCCTAGCCGCCCTTACGGGCTTTTTGGCCCTAGCCTAACCCGGCCAGGGCCTTAAGCGGCCATTGACCAGCTCCAGGCGGGTTTCCATCTGTCGAGCCAGATCGGCGTTGTGGGTGACCACCACCGCGCTCATTTTTTTCTCGGCCACCAGCTCGCTAATGAGAGCGTTGACCAGGGCGGCGCTCTGAGCGTCTAAGTTGCCGGTGGGCTCGTCGGCTAAAAGAACCTTCGGCGAAAGGACCAGGGCTCTAGCCAGGGCCACTCGCTGCTGCTCGCCGCCGGAGAGCTTCCCGGGCCGGTGGCTGAGCCTTTGGGCCAAGCCCACCCTTTCCAATAAAGGCTTGGCCAGTCCCTCGGCCTGGGCCTGGGACAGACCGGCCACTAAGGCCGGCATGGCCACGTTTTCTAAGGCCGCGAACTCGGACAGAAGGTGGTGATACTGAAACACGAACCCCACCTCCCTCGCCCGCCAGCGAGCCAACTCCGGCTCGCTCAGTCGAAACACGTCCAGCCCCCGCGACAGGACCTGCCCGCCACTGGGCCGGTCTAAGCCCCCTAGTAGATATAGGAGGGTGGATTTCCCCGAACCCGAGGCCCCTAAGATGGCCAAGGACTGGCCCGAGGCCACTTTAAGGCTTAGGCCTTTTAAGATGGCGAGCTCCTGGCCCCCGGTCGCGAAGGTTTTTTTTAGGTCCCTGGCCTCAAGGAGAGGCCCGGTCGTCGCCTTTTCGGCCTCAAGGGCCTGGTCCCCGGGGCCGGCCTCGCTCCCGCCTAACTCAGGCGCCCCGTCCCGGCCGGGCCGCCGGCCCGCCTTACTGGCTTGCCTGGCCCGAGCCTGGGCGACCCTACTCATAGCGGAGGGCCTCCACCGGGTCGTAACTGGCCGCCCTTTTGGCCGGGTAGACCGTGGCCAGGTAGCTGATGGCCATGGAGACCACGGCGATGGCCGTGGCCTGGGGCCAACGCAGCTCCACCGGCAATGAGCTCATTAAATATATCTCCGCCGGCAGGGTAATGAACTCGTAACGCTTAAGCAATAAGCATAAGGCGATCCCGAAAGCCAGGCCCCCGACGGTCCCGACCAGGCCCACCAATAGACCTTGGAGGGTAAAGATCCGGCGAACCTGGGCCGAGGTGGCCCCCATGGCCTTGAGGATGGCGATGTCTCTGGTTTTCTCGGCCACCATCATGATGAGGGTCGAGGCGATGTTAAAGGCGGCCACCAAGATGATCAGGGTCAAGATGACGAACATGGCCGTCCTTTCCAGCTTTAAGGCGGAAAAAAGGCTTAGGTTCATGCGCATCCAGTCTCGGCCCCAGTAGTCGGGGCCCAACAGCTCGACGATCTCGCGGCGGATCAGGTCGGCCTTATAGATGTCGTCCACCTTGACCTCCAAGTAGGTGACCTCGCCCGGGGCCAGGCCCAGAAGGCTGGCCGCCTCCTCTAAGGTCGTAAAGGCCAGCTTGGAGTCAAAGTCGTAATAGTGGGCCTGAAACGTCCCGGCCACCTTAAAGTAGCGCGTCAAAGGAGCCCTCTGGCCTAAGGGGGTGACCCGACCAAAGGGGGAGATGACCCGCACGGTGGAGAGGGTCCCCACCCCTAAGCTCATGGCCAGCTCTCGGCCCAGCATTATGGGCCTTTCCGGATCGGGCTCAGGCGGTTCGGCCGCCGGCGCGGCTAGACTTGGCTCGCTAGATCCAGCTTCGGCCGGCTCTTTCCGGTCGGCCTGGGCCTCAGTCGCCCCATCTTCAGTCGCCCTTTCTTCGGTGACCCCTTCCTCAGTCGCCCCTTCTTCGGTCGCCCCTTCTTCGGCGACCCCTTCTTCGGTGGCCCCTTCTTCAGTCGCCCCATTGGCGGGCGCGGGATCGTCGGGCAGAAACTCCTCATCCTCGGCGAACTCGGGAAAATAGAACTCCCCCGGGAAATTGGCGATCATGGGTTGGCGGGTCAGGTTAGCCACCGCCGCCGGGGAGACGTTTAGAGTCTCAAAGAACCCAGCCTCGGCCGTGGCCGCCGGGTCTAGCCCCATGAGGACGACGCCGGTGGCCCCGGACCCGCTGGCCAACAAGGCCTGGCCTTGGATGAAGGGGAGGACGGTCCGGACCCCGGGGACGGTTTTGATTTTGGCGACCAACTCCGGCCAACCGGCCAGGTTGCCGCCGGAGCGAAAAATCGAGACGTGGGGCGAAAGGCCCAAAAGCTTATTTTTAAGGTTAGTCTCAAAGCCGTTTAGGACGGCCAAGACCACGATAAGGGCCGCCACCCCCAGGCCCACCCCGCCCACGGCCAGGACCGAAATGAGGGAAACCAAGCTGTCGCGCCGCTTGGCTCGCAAGTAGCGGATGGCGATGGTCCGTTCTATCGACATATTAGGGGCATGTTTGAACGCGCCTGGCTTTTTAGGGGCCTAAGCTTTCGCCGGCCGATCTTGGCCTTTGGCCGTATTTGGCCGGCCTTTAAGACCTTATGGGCCTTATTTTTCCGGCCTAAGATGCGGGAACAGGATCACGTCCCGGATGCTGGCCGAGTCAGTGAGAAGCATGACCAAGCGGTCGATCCCCACGCCCTCCCCGGCGGCCGGGGGCATGCCGTACATAAGGGCCCGGACGTAATCCTCGTCGAAATACATGCCCTCTTCGTCCCCGGCTTCCCGCTCGGCCACCTGGGCCAAAAAGCGCCGCCTTTGGTCCATGGGGTCGTTCAGCTCGGAAAAACCGTTGGCCAGTTCCCGGCCGGCCACGAAAAGCTCGAAGCGGTCGGTTAGATCCGGGTTGGTCTCATTGCGGCGGGCCAAGGGGCTAATGTCGGCCGGGTACATGGTCACGAAGGTGGGGTCGATAAGCTTCGGCTCCACGGCCAGGTCGAAAATCTTGGCCAAGATCTTACCCAAAGAGTCGGTCTGGGAGCGCTCCCCGCCTATGGCGGCTAAATAGGCCAAGGCCTTTTCCCGGTCGGTTAGGGCCTCGGCCGGAGCCCCGCCTAAGGTCTCGATGGCCTTTAAAAACTCGATCCTCCGCCAAGGGCTCTTTAAAGAAATCTCCCGGCCCTGGTAGACGATCTCGGTCGTCCCCAAGACGGTCTCGGCCGCCCCGGCGAACATGGCCTCGGTCAATTCCATAAGATCGCGAAAGTCGGCGTAGCTCTGATAGAACTCCAGCATGGTGAACTCGGGGTTGTGCTGAACCGAGACGCCTTCGTTCCGGAAGTTGCGGTTGAGCTCAAAGACCCGGCCCAGGCCGCCCACCAAGAGCCGCTTTAAGTAAAGCTCCGGGGCCACCCTTAGGAAGAGCTTCCGATCCAAGGCGTTATGGAACGTCTCAAAGGGCCGGGCCGCGGCCCCCCCGGGGATGGGCTGCATCATGGGGGTCTCGACCTCCAAGAACCCCCTCTCCTCCAAAAAGCCGCGAACGTAAGAGACGATCTGCGAGCGGATCTTAAAGACCCGGCGGGTGGCCTCGCTCATGATGAGGTCCACGTAACGGCGCCGGTACTTTAGTTCCACGCTGAGTTCATGGTACTTTTCCGGGAGCGGCCAGAGGCTTTTGGCCACCAGCTCCATCTTCTCGACCAATACGGACAGCTCCCCGGTCTTGGTCTTAAAGGCCTGGCCCGTGACCCCGACGAGATCCCCGATGTCCAGCTGCCGGCTCAGATCGAAGCAGACCGGGTCGACCCGGTCTTGGCGAAGGTAGAGCTGGATCTTCCCGGTCGGGTCCATTAAGTCGTAAAAGGTGGATTTCCCGTAGTCCCTTTTAGCCATGAGCCGGCCGGCCACCACGACCTTTTGGCCTAAGCCCTCCAGATCCTCGGCCGAAAGGGGGCCAAGACGCGACCGTAAGCTCTCGATCTGGTCTTTCGGGCGAAAGGTGTTCGGGAAAATGGGCCGCGTCTCGGCCAAGCGGGCGGACTTTTGAAACCGGGCCTCCAGCACCTGGCTGGAATCCCCGGCCAGCTCCGACTCCGCCGCGACGGGCGGCCCCGCGTCTATCTCCTTAGTCAATTACGTCTCCCTAAAGCTAAAAAGGCCAAAACCAAAAAATATGAGGCCAAGGCCCACGGCCGCCCCCGGCTGGGGGCGACCAAAAGGGGCCGCCGTAAAAAAACGAGGGCTTTTCGGCCAAAAAGGCCCCCTTAGGCCACCCAGCCAGCCAAAACCTCGCCCAGTTTGTCCAGGTTGCCGACCAGATCGGCCAAGGCCTCGTCCACCCCTTCCAGGTTTTTCTCGCGGCCCATGAACTCCAGCTTCTTAGCCGCCTCGTAAGGGGCCCCGTTGGAGAAATAACCCATCATGCCCTTTATGGTGTGGGCCTCGGCCATCACGACGTCGACGTTCCGGTCGGCCACGGCCTGTTTTAAGTTGATTAGTCGCGTCTTAACGTTTTCCAAAAACATGTTGACGCTTTCGACGAACAGCTCCTCGTCGTCCATGAAAGTTTCCAGGACTTTCTCCTTGGTATAGGTCAAAGAGCTCACTTTGCGCGCACCTCCGTCAATCCACGCCGACTTCCCAGCCGAGCCGAAAGACGACCGATATTAGTCGCCAATAAGGCGGGGACGAGCCACGCCCCACTTTTCTGGGGCCTTAAAAACAATCCCGCGAAAGATATAAAAAAAATTTCCAGCTTTCGCCCTGAGAATTTTAACCTAAACTAAACATTTTGTGAAGAAAAAAAAGACAAACCCAAAATATAGACTTCTTTAGCCTCAGCCAATTTAAAAACCGTCCCAAATTAAAGCCAAACAAATCTGATGGCTTCGCAAAAAGTCCGGAAAATAAAAACCAGAAAAATAACATCATGAAATTATTAAAGGATTTTTCCAACGATTCCCAAAAACAGGGTTATTGCGAGACCGTCAAATCTATCCAAGCCCAGGCCATCGGCCTCCAACCCTGGCCCGAGTCGCTTGCCCGTCTTTATAGGGTCTGACCCTAAGGCCCTGCGAGAGCCAAAGCCAACTCGCCTTAAGACGGCTTTTTTCCCAAGGGCCTAAGCCAGGCGGCCGCCGCCCTTTTAGGCCCTTTAATCGCTTGGCCTTTTTTGGCTCAATAACCCGTTAAGATAAGGTTCAAAGCCGCAGGCCCAGGCCAAAATCGCAAACAAAACGTTTTTACCCGCCGAAAAAGCCCTAAGGCCATAGGCCGCCGCGAAGCGGCGTCTTTAACCGCCTGGCCTTTTTTGGCTCAATAACCGTTAAGATAAGGCTCAAAGCCGCAGGCCCTGGGCAAAATCACAAGCAAAAACTCTTTAACCGTCTAAAAGCCCAAGGCCCAAGGCCGCCGCCGGGAAAATTCTTTAAAGTCAAAAGCCCCAGACCCATATAGCCGTCGGAAAGCGGTTTAAGATACAAGATTTTGGCCAAAATCTCCACCCGGGAACTTTTAAGCCTTTTTGACGTTTTGACGTTTTGGCCAAAATAAAGGTCGCGACGCGTTTTTTTAAAGCTCGGGCCACGGTCGACCCCGCCGCCATGGCCCGATTTTCTGGCCACAGGCCTTGCCGCCCACAGACGTAAACCCGCCACGGCTCTAGCTCTTTGGCTTACCGCGAATCTACCTCGGCTTTTTCCTGAACCCGCCGTGGATCCGCGGCGGTTCTCGCCTAAGCCGCCGTGGCTCTACCGCGGGTCCAGCCCAAATATCCGCCGGACCATGTCCAGGTTGTAGTCGACCCGGCCATGGCGGTGGCAGGTTTTGGCGAAGGCCAGGGGATTATGAAGAATCCGCCGGACCAGGGCCCGGCTCATGGTCTCAATGGCCTGGCTTTGGTCGGCGGAGAATTCGTGTTTAGCTAAGGTTTTTTCCAGCTCCAGCCCTCTGGCCTCCTCGGCCAAGGCCGTCAAAGCCTTAATGGTGGGCCTGGCCCCTAGGCATTTTAACCACTGCCGAAACTTTTCCAGTTCCTCCTCGATGATGGCCTCAACTTTAGCCACCTCCCGCCGGCGCGACCTTTGGCTGGCCTCGACCAGGCCGGCGATCTCGTCGATGTTGACCAAAACGACCCCGGAATGCTCTTTGGCCCGCGACTCGACGTTCCGGGGGACCCCTAAGTCAAAGAGCCAAACCTTGCCCTTAAGGCCCGCGGCGGCTAACGATTTTTTCGTCAACGCCGGCTCGGCCCCGCCTAAGGCCGTAAAAACTAAGTCGCTCTCGACTAAGGCCTCTCCCAGCTCCGCCCAGGGCCTGGCCCTGGCCCCCTTGGCCGCGGCCAGGCTCTCGGCCTTGGCCAAAGTCCGGTTAACGATGGTCAGCGACCTAAGCTCGCGATCCGCCAGGTGGGCGGCGGCCAGGGCGGCCATTTCCCCGGCCCCTAAGATCAGGGCCCTTAAGCCCTTAAGGCCTCCAACCAACCGGTCGGCCGCCTCCACGGCCGCCGAGGCCACTGAGACGGTCCCCTGGGCCAACTCGGTCTCGGTCCGGGCCCTTTTGGCGGCCCGAAAGCTCTTGTGCAGGAGCTTACCCACCACCGGGCCCACCGTCCGGCGCTTTAAGGCCTCCCGAAAGCTATCCTTGACCTGGCCTAAGATCTGCGGCTCCCCTAGGACCTGGGACTCTAAGCCGGCGGCCACCCGAAATAGGTAACGCGCCGCCTCCTCGTTCTCGTAATAGTGAAAATACTGGTCCAAACTGGCCAAAGGCAAATTGGCGACCCGGGCCAACTCGGCCCGAAGCCCGTCCCGGGCCTTTAGGGCCAAAGGCCCCACGCCCACGATCTCCAAGCGGTTGCAAGTGGAAATGACCAAGGCCTCGCTTAAGACCTCGGCGGCCATTAGCCCGTAAATCCCCAGTCCCAACAGGTCGGCTTGGGTCAGCCTTTCCCTAACGACCAAAGGGGTCCGCCAGTGGTCGGCCCCGTACGCGAAAATCTCCATAGTCTCTAGACGCCTTGTCGCCTCACAGGGGAAAGCCTTCCGGTAAGCTTAAAGGAGCCAGAAGGCCGTTAAGGCGCTCTCTCAAAAGATCGGCCTCGCCTGTTTGAATTAAGCCGGCAAGCTTCGGGTCCTCGGCCAGGGCCTGAAACGCCCGCCTTCTGTCGGCCTCGGGCCAGCCCGAGGCCAAAACTATCGGTCTTACCCTCGCCAGAAGCCGGCACAAGGCCCCGTAGCCTTGATAGGCCGCCTTAAGGTCCTTAGCCACCTTTGCCGCCAAGGCTGGGGCCGACCCGCCGGTGGAGACGGTCAGCCGGAAAGGCTCGTCGCTGGCCACCGCCGGCAGAAAAAAATCCGACTCTTTTGGCGATCTGGCCGAGTTGAGCCAAAGGCCCCTTCGTTTGGCCAGCCCCGCTATCCGGGCGACCTCCCGCTCGTTGGTCTCATCGCCGCCTTTAGCGGCCAAGAACACCCACGGCCCGTCGTCCAAAAACGGCTCCAAAAACTCTTTTTCCAAAAGAACCAGCCCTTCGGAGGCCAGTTCCAACAGCCAAGGAGCCGGGTTAGGCTCCACCACCCGAACCTTCGCCCCCGCCTCCAAAAGGGCCGCGAGCTTCCGGCGGCCAACCGCCCCCGCCCCTATCAATAGGGCCCAGCGCCCCGTAAAGTCCAAGCCGACCGACAAAAGACGCACGAAAAACCCTACCTCTGCCCACGGCGAGGGCCTGGCTCGGTCCGACTAGAAGCTTTAATCTGTCTGGGAATAGCGCCTGTCACTGGAGAGCCCATGGGGTCTGGCCGGGCCAAGAGGCCATTATGGCTAACTCGCGACCCTTGGCGGCGAATGGCCAACGTTAAGGGGTTTTTCGTCTTTGGGGGCTTAAAAGGGCTTAAACAATTAATTCCTTTTGGTGAGTTGGTTTCGCCGATCAGGTTAACAAATGCCCCTATATAAGTCAACTTGCCTAAGCCGGCCCGCCTAAAGCCGCCTAAGCCAAGGGGCTTTCCGACCACTTGGCCTTCGTTAACCTAAAAGCCTTAAGCTTTGGCCGGCCGACTTTTTGGGCGGCCCCCATGGCGCGCGCCGCCCAAAAAGTCAGAGCCCTAAAAAAACCGCGGCCTTTTTTGTATGGTCTCTCAAAAACCCCTGTTTTCGGGAATCATTGGAAAAATCCTTTTATAATTTCAAGAGGTTATTTTTCTGGGTTTCATTTTCCGGACTTTTTGCGAAGCCATCTTTTTTGGCTAAAGCCTTTAGATTGGCCGCTTAGGGCTTTAGGGCCAGGGGGCCCTAAAGCTAAAGGCTCGCCAGGCCAAACTTAATAGACTATATCTATCAAATAATTTATTAAATAAATAGCTTTTTAATATCTATAAATATTTTTACTAGAAAATATTAATTATTTTCCAGCAAATTAAACTATAAAAAACTGTTTTTTAATTATGTTGTCATTTTCCGAGCCCTGGATTAAAATACCTCGCGGGTCAATTTAAGGCTTAACCATTTCTATAGGCCCTTAAGGCCTTAGGGTGGCCAATTGGCCATAAGGCCTTAAGGGCTCTTTTTTGGCGCATGGCTTTGGGCTCGCGCCAATTTGGGCGCCAGGGCGACCGAGCTCGCGCCTTATAAAGCAGGGCGGCGAAGGACGCCCAGTCGTTTCGGCCAGTTTCCCTTATGGCCCCGAAAGAAAGAAAAAACAGCCCGGAAGCGTGGCCGAGTGGTTTAAGGCGCTGGTCTTGAAAACCAGAGATGGTTACATCCGTGAGTTCGAATCTCACCGCTTCCGCCAATAGCTCCCAAGCGAGCGAGCGAGCCTTTACCCCTTCGGCGAGCCGATCGCTTTTCGTTTTCCGCCCGCCCGCCAAACCTAAGGCCTCGCCCAAAAAATAAGGCCCACTTTAAATCAAGGCCTGGCCACAAAAGTAAGGCCCACCTTAAACGCATGGCCTGGCCCTAAAGTCAGGCCCCGCCTCAAAAATAAGGCCCGCCCTAAACGCAAGGCCCGCCGCTAAAGTCAGGCCCCGCCTCAAAAATAAGGCCCGCCCTAAAC
>JAITIH010000255.1 GCA_031279525.1 Deltaproteobacteria bacterium
TTTGATGGGGGGTGACTGGAAACGGGGACAAACAGTCTACCGCGCCAGTTGCCTACCCTACTTTCCGGACTTTTTGCGAAGCCATCATAAATCCCTTTCGTAAGGCCAAAGCGGCCCGCGTCGCGATAAGACGCCGTTGGCCCTAAAACCCGCCGGGACGGCTGGAAAGACGCGATCGCCTTTTAGGCGAAAGGCCGCTTTTTGGCTTAAGGCTTATTAGCCAAAAGAGCCGGCCGTCCGGTCAGGAGGCCCGGCGACGGCGGTAGTAAAGGGCCCAGGCCAGGACGGCTAAGCTCGGCCAGACGACCGCCGGCAGCCAGAACATGGCCCGGGCCAGGTTCTGGGAGACGTAAAAAGACTCGCCAGGCGAGCTTGGGGCCAGGTCGTCCTGGGCCCCTAAGAGCCAGCCCAAAAGGCCGTCCATTAAGGCCCGGTTGCCGGGGTTGCCGACGAAGGCGTTGGCGGCCAGGTCCGAGTCGGCCAAAAGGGCTAGCCGCCCGCCTCCGGCTAAGGATGTGGCCGTGGCCAGGGCCAGGGGCCCGGCTGGGTCGGCCTGGGAGTCCAGTTTAGGTCGCCGCTTGGCGATGGCCGCGAGGTCGGTTTCCAGATAGGACTCCGGCCCGCTTAAGGCAACGGCCCAGGTGTGGCCGGCCAAAGGGTCTTCCGGGTCGGCCGTCTCCTCAAAGCCCTCGGCTTTGAGGATGGCCCCGGCCAGGGGCCAGACCACGGGCTGGGTTAGGCCCACGGTGGCCGGGTGGGCCGGGAAGTTGGAGCTGACCGGGAAAAAGTCGTTGGTCCCGGCCCAGGCCGTCTCCGGGTCGACCAGAAGGCCTGGGGCCAGGACCAGGCCTAAGGGGCTAAAGGCTTCCGGGTCCAGCCCCGGGGCCAGGGGGTCCTGGAGGGCCATGAGCTTCCCGCCCTGGGCCAGGTAGTTCAATAGGGCCGAGTTTTTTTCCGGGGTTAAGGCCGCGGTCGGGCCGGCGAGGATGGCCCCGTCCCCCTCGCGGGGGAGTGGGGCGTCGGGGGCCCAGAAGAAGTCGCGGAGAAAGATCTTGCGTTTTTCCAGGCTGGCCGACCAGGCGGCTAGGCCTAATGGGCTAAGGTCCTGGGTCGACTTTTCCCCGTCGCCGACGAGGTTATAGACGATCCGGCTAGGGGAGGAAAGGCGCTGGACGGCCGCGGCGAGGCCTTGGCGGGAGAAGGGGTTGACCGTCTCGGCGTAGGGGCCGGAGCGGACGACCACCTGGTCCGGCAAGGCCAGTTGGATGGCCTGGCCTTTGCTTACGGCCTCGGCCCGGCCGGGGCCGTGGGATTTAACGACGGCGATTTTGGCCGAGGCCCTGGCGTAGAGGCTTAAAAGGGGCCCATGGCGAGCCTCGCCCCCGGCCGAGAGAAAGACCTCCAAGGTCGTGGCCGCGGGCAGCCTTTCTATGGCTTTGAGCTCGGCGGGGCTAAGGGCCAGGCCCTCGGCCCCGCCAGGGTTGTAAATGGGTAAAGAGGTCAAAGCCCCCGCGGCCGTTAAGGCTAAAAGGGCCAAAAGGCAGGAGCCGGCCCTTTTAAGGCGGCGGCGGCCGGCCGGCCGGCCCCAGGCGGCTAGGTCGGCCTTGATGGCGGCCGGGCCGTAGACGAGCGAAAGGGCCAGCCCCAAAAAGGCGGGCAGAAGAAAAAACCCAGGGTAATTGGGGGCGACCAGCCAAGCCCCTAAGCCCAGGGCCAAAAGGCCTAAGGCCACGGCCCTTAGGCCTTTACCGGCCTTTCTTTTGACCACGGAAGAACTCGCGAAGGTCCTCTTCCAAGGACTTAATGATTTGTCCGTAGGCCGCGGTCAAGGCCTGGCTAAGCTCTTGGGCCGCCCGGCCGCGGCCCTCGACGAAGGGCGTCTGGGCCTGGTAGGTTCTGGACAGGACGATGCCGACCCTTTCCCGGCGGACGTCGTTTAGGGTCGCGGCCAAGACGATCCGGGCCACGGGCGGGTCCTGGGTGAAGTCGCCCAAAAACTCGGCCAAATAGCCCTCCAGGACGAAGTCGGCCGACTTTTGGCCCTGGGAGCGGACGAATTGGGCGTCCGGGCTCGTCAAGTCCAGGTAAGTGGCCAGACCGTCGGCCAGCAAGCGGCCGGGCGGGGCCACCAGCTCGTTGTAGAAGTCCTCCAACATCTGGCCTTGGCGGGACTTATAGATGAGCTTGCGGGTCTCGTAGGCCGCGGCCACGCCCAGTTGGTTGACTCGGACCACGAACGGCCGGACTTTGACGATGGTCGGGGCTGGCCAGGTCGGGCTGACGTCGAAGGTGTTGATGACCGGGTAAGCCTTTTCCAGGCCGCAACCGGCCAGGGCCAGGGCCAAGGCGACCAAGAGGGCTCCTAAGGCCAACTGGGCCGAAGGCCCTGCTGGCCCGGCTAAAGGCGGCTTGTTGGGGCCTTGGCTAAGCTTAGAGGACGCGGGCTTGGGGGTCACGGCTTAACCTCGCTGGGGGCCTGGCCAAAGAGGATCTGGCTAGGATAGCGCTTGGCCGTCTCCGAGAACTCGCGCAGGTTTTCGGTCATGATCCGGAAATTATCCATGGCCGGGCTCAGTTTGTCTTGGGAATCGCGGAGGACCTGCTCGGCCCGGCTAAGGGTGGTCTTTAGGCGCTTAATGGCCTCGCCCGCCTCGGCCACCCAGTCTTGGATGTTTAGGCCCTTGATTTCGCCGGACAAAAGGGTGGTCAAATTCCCGACGTTGTCCGAGGTCGACTGGAGGGTCTTTAAGGTCGCGCTCGCGTCGCGCGAGACGATTTCGGCCTGGGAGTTTAAAGTGGCGGCCAAAAGGCTAAAGTTGCTCAGGGTCTGGTCCAGCTTCTGGCCTAGACGGTCGAAGTCCACCGTCCTAAAGGAGCGGACCACCCGCGAGAGAGACTCGCTGATTTCCAAGACCGTGCCCGGGGCGTTGGGGATCATCAACAAGGTCGTCTTAAAGCGGGGATGGGGCGTCTCCTCGGAGTCGGTGTCGGAGCGGTAGTCGAGATCCAAAAAGCAGACCCCCGAGACCCCCTGGAAGGAGAGGTAGATGCGCAAGCCCGACTCGATCTCGTTTTCCAGGTACTCCCTAGCCTCCAAGGTCGTGGTGTTGTCATGCCCCGACAGAAGGGTGGGGTGGAGGAAGAAGTCCACCTCCACCACCTTCTGGCCGGAGGAGCCGCTAAGGCCCGGCAGGCCAATGGCCGAGACCTGGCCGACCTTAAAGCCCCGGAAGTTGACCGGGGCCCCCACGGAGAGGCCTTGGACCGAGTGGTCGAAAAAGGTCACGCACTTTAAAGTGGGCTGAAACGCCGAGGATAGGCCAAAGAAGATCACCCCGCCGGCCAGGATGAGGAAGCCGGAGATGGCGAAAAGGCCTATTTTAAAATAATTCGTTTGTTTGCTCATGGATAATCCGGCGGTTAAGGGGTTTACCGGTCCTAGTTTCGTTCTTTGCCATTGGCCGGCGACCGCAGGAAAAAGGCGGCCGTGGCGGGGTTAAGCGATTTCGTGGCCATGTAGGCCGGGGATCCGTGGTCGGTGACGCCCCGGCTTTTTTTGTCCAGGAGGATGGCCCGGTCCACTATGGCCATGACGCTGCGCAGCTCGTGGGTGACCATCACGAAGGCGATGGAAAGGTTCCTGGCTAAGGTGAGGATGAGGTTGTCCAAGCCGGCCGAGGTGATGGGGTCAAGGCCGGCCGAGGGCTCGTCAAGGAATATGAGCTTGGGGTCTAAGGCCAGGGCCCGGGCGATGGCCGCCCTTTTGCGCATGCCTCCGGAGAGGGTGGCCGGGGAGGCCCGCTCGAAGCCGTTTAGCCCGACCAGGTCCAGCTTGAGGCGGGCGATGGTCTCGATGGCTCCTTTGGGCAGGGCGGAAAACTCCTTTAAGGGCAAAGAGACGTTCTCCAAGAGATCCATGTCCCCGAAAAGGGCCCCGCTCTGGTACATCATGCCGAAGCGGCGGCGCAGATCGTCCATGCCCGCCCCCTCGTCGGCCCAAAGGTCCTGGCCGAAGACGAGGACCCGGCCCCTTTGGGGCCGCTCAAGGCCCACCAGGTGGCGCAAAAGGGTGCTTTTGCCGCAGCCGCTGGGCCCGAGGACGCCCAAGATTTCCCCGGCGTGGACGGTGAAGGAGACCCGCTCCAAAAGGGGCGGGGCCCCTGGGTAGGCCACGGTCAGGTCCACGGCCGACAAAGGGTCGTCGGTTGGAGCCTTACCAGTTAAGAACATAGAAAACCACCGCGAAGAGGCTGTCCAAGAAAGCCACCGTGATAATGTTGGTGACCACGCCTTTGGTGGTCGACTCGCCCACGGCCTCGGGCCCGTCCCCGGCGGCCAGGCCCCTTTGGCAGCCAATGGCGGCCACGACGAAGCCGAAAACCAAAGCCTTGAAAAGCCCGGTGGCGATGTCCGAGGCGTCGACGTGCTGGGCCAGCTCGTCCCAGAAGACCCGAAAGGGGTAGCCCAAGGAGATCATGACCAGATTTCCGCCCAATAAGCCGGCTAGGTTGGCCAAAACGGCTAAAAACGGCGTGGCCAGGGTCAGGGCCAAAGCCCGGGGGAGGGCCAGATCCCGGTTCGGGTTGAGGCCTAAGGTGACGAAGGCGTCGATTTCCTGATTGGTCTTCATGGAGCCCAACTCGGCCGAAAAGGCCGAGCCGGTCCGGCCGGTCAGGACGATGGCCGTCATGAGGGAGCCTAGCTCCCTTAGCATGGCCAGGCCCACCAGGTCGGCCACGAAAATGTCCACCCCGAACATGCGCATGAACATGGCCGACTGGAAGGCCAAGATAAGGCCCACCAGAAAGGCCACCAAGGCCGTGACCGGCAGGGAGTTGACCACGGCCGTCTCGACGATTTTTAAGACCAAGGCCCAGCGGCCGGCCCATGGTCGGCGGGCCAAGCCGGCCAAGTGCCCCAAAAGCTCTCCGAAAAAGACCAAGATCTCGGTTAGATCCCGCCAAACTAAGTCAAGGCCCAGGCCGATTTCCTCAATTAAGGAGAGCTTAGGGGGAGCGGTCAGGGTCCGAGCCCGGCCTAAAGTCTCCTGGGCCAGGCTCCAGATGGGGACGAAGGCCTCGGGCATCTCGCCTAGCGAGCATTCGGCTCCTTTGGCTTTGGCCGTCTCTAAGGCCCAAATGAGTTGGGCCGCCCCGTTGAGGTCAAGGCTGGTTAAGCCGCTTAGGTCCCAGAAAAGTTGGTCTTTTGGGCCTAGCTTGAACAGGAAGTCCCAAAGGCCCGCCGGGGCCTGGGCGTTTAGCTCGCCGGCCAGGCTTAGCCGGCCTTGGCTGGCCAAGATTCGAAAGCCGCCCGCGGGCGGCGAGGGGGCGGGGCTACTCATCGTTCGTTGGTAGGGAATTTATTATCGCGGCCTGGGCCGCGCTTTCCTTGGCCAAAAAATCGGCGAGGCGGCTGGAGTCGTCTGGCCCAAAGAGCAAAGGGCCGGCTGCGTCGGCCAGGCATTGGTCGGCGGCCAGCTTAATGGCCGCCGGGTCCCCTAAGGCGGTCCGCAAGTCCGCGGCCAGGCCGTCCAAGGCCGCC
>JAITIH010000339.1 GCA_031279525.1 Deltaproteobacteria bacterium
CGCCTTCTTCGCGAGCAAAGGGTTGTTCACGATGGAAGTCAAGAAAGCGAAGGCGATAGAAGAAAGCCGGAGCTTGTTTGATGGAATATAACCAACCTTAAGGGAGCGAGCTGGCCTCATTGTAGACCTTATCGACCGGAGCGCCGAGTGCGGGAAATCCGCATGCTCGGTGCGGAGGGAGGGGAGGGGCAACTCTTCCCTACCCCTATTCAAGGCGATCTAAATGGCATTTCAGAATATTATATGAAATTAGCAAAATCAGTTTATAATGATATTGAGAAATATAGAGACATTTCAATAAAAAAAATTAGTGAATGGATAAAACTTGACGACAAAATAAAAAAAGAAGATTTTATAAGAGACTCAATAAATTGCTCGAATTGTTTTTTATGGAAATAAAGGTTTGTTTGAAGGTTTTACAATGACATTATCAATACATAGAGTTGATTATTATTGATATATTAACTTTATTGTAAAATATACTCAAGAAGGATGGCTAAAAGGGATAAAATTAATGTTCAATTAAATAAAAAATAATGGAGTATGGCCCAACTGCGCTTAACGAAGCTGTCGAAAAACCGCCGTTTTTGAAAATCTCGTTTCCGGAACCCGCATAAACAGGCGCTTTTTAAACGGCGAAAATCCGCAAAGCAAGGCTTTTCGCCAACTTCAACAGGTCTGTTTACGCTTCGCCGCCATGCGGCTCGGCCTCCATTCGTCAGGTCAGTCGCTACGCTCCTTTCCACGCTTACTCCAGACGCATTTGGACGGCGCGAAACCCTGCGGGTTTATTTATAGCGCCGCCCATGCGTCGCAAACAGCCGAAACGTTAGGCAAAATCCGAAAGTTAACATATCAACCAAATCCACCATAAGGCTTAAAAATAGGCTTTGCGGGGATTTTTATTATGTGCAAAAAAATAGTCCTTGACAAAACAATCCCAAGGGGCTTTTTAGCTCTTTTTTCGGTCCTTTAGGAAGCTTGGCGGGCGCGCCGGAAGAACTCCGAGTTTTTGGCCGTGATGTTGGCCTTAACGAAGGTTAAGGCCTCCTCAGTGGTCTTGGCCTTTAAGGTTTCGGCGGCTATTTCCCGCATCTCCTCGTAAAAGGACATCCGCAATAGCCTTTTAATGAAGGGGATGATCCCAAAGGGCATGGAGAGTTGGTCGGCCCCAAAGCCCACCAAAAGCGGGGCGCTCAAGTGGCCGGCGGCCATGTCGCCGCAGACCGAGACCGAGATCCCGGCGGCCTGGCCCGAGTCGATGGTCCTTTTAATCATGCGGAGGATTGAGGGGTGAAACGGCTGGTAAAGGTCGGAGACCTCGGGGTTGCCCCGGTCTAGGGCCAGGGTGTACTGGATGAGGTCGTTGGTGCCGATGGACAGGAAGTCGGCCTCGCCAGCTAGCTCGTCGACCAGGACCACGGCCGCCGGGACCTCGATCATGAGGCCCACCTGGACTTCCTCGGCCACGCGCCGGCCTTCCTTTAAGAGCTCCTCGCGGGTCTCTAAGATGAGCTCCTTGGCTTTCCTGACCTCGTCTAAGCTGGAGATCATGGGCAGCATGACCCGGGCCCGGCCATGAGCCGAGGCCCGGAAGATGGCCCTTAGCTGGGTCCGGAAAACGTCCAGGTGCTTAAGGCAGAAGCGGATGGCCCGCAGGCCTAAGGCCTGGTTTTCCCTGGCCTCTTTGGTGTCGTTGATGGCCAGGATCTTGTCGGCCCCTAAATCCAAGGTCCTAATGGTCACTGGCCTAGGAGCGGCCGAGGCCACGACCCGGCGATAGACCTCGTAAAGCTCTTCCTCGTTGGGCAGCTCCTGGCGGGTCAGATAGAGAAACTCGGTCCGGTAAAGGCCAATGCCCTCCCCGCCGTTGGCGAAGATGGCCGGCAGCTCCTCGACCAGCTCCAGGTTCCCGAAAACCTCCACTGAGTGGTCGTCCAAGGTGACGGCCGGCAGGTGGGCGCTGCGGACGATCTCCAGCTGGTAGTCCTTCAAGGTTCTTTGGCTGGTCTGGTAGAACTTGACAGCGTCGCGGTCGGGGTTGCGGATGACGTGCCCCACGCGGGCGTCCACGATGAGGGGGTCGCCATGCTCTAAGACTTTTAGGACTCCGGCCGCCCCCATGACCGTGGGGAGGCCAAAGGCCTGGGCCACCAGGGCCGCGTGGGAGGTTTGGCTGCCCATCTCGATCACCAGGCCGGCCACCTGGCCGGCCGGTAGGGAAGAGACCTCGGCAGGGCTTAGGTCCGCGGCCACCACCACGCAGCCTTCCTCGAAAACGGGCTGGGGGCCGCCGTTTTGGTCGCTCATGGCCACGATTAGGGCTTGGCCCATCTGCTCGACGTCGGACAGGCGGCTCCGGATGTGGGTGTCGTTTATGGCCGAGAGCAAGCCGCCGATCTCTCGGATGGCCAGGTAGACGGCCAGCTCGGCGTTTAAGCGGTCGGAGCGGATTCTATTGTCCACCGACTTTAAGAGGGTCGGATCGCGCAATAGGACGATTAAGGCGTCGAAGATGCTGGCTTGGCCGCTTAGCTCCTCGGGCAAGCTCCTTTTGGCCCGGGCGTACTGGTTCTCGGTCTGGGTTAAGGCGGCCTGAAAGCGATCCAGCTCCGCCTGGACCGCCCGCTCGTCGGCCAGCTTGTAGCGGCGCAAACGGTAGCTGGTGGCCCCGATGACGTGGGCGGGGCCAATGGCGATGCCCTGACCCACGCCGACGCCCTGAAAGACGGCCTCCTTTGGCACGAAAGGCGGCGGCAGGTTCATATATAGACCTCTTTAATTATATAGAGAAACGTTGAGGCTGGCCTTAAGGGCCCAGCGGCCGGGGGCTTTTGGCCAAAAAGGGTCAAAAGCCCCCGCCTCGCCGGAAAAACGGGGGGCTTTTTGGGGGGCTCAATCTTCCCCGAAGCGGTCGTTTATGATGGCCAGGATCGCCGAGAGGGCGGCCGGGGCGTCTTCCCCGGAGGCGGTCAGGGTGACCTGGCTATTACAGGAACAACCTAAGCTTAAAAGCGATAGGAGACTGCGGACGTCGGCCATGGCCTCGTCTTTGGACATAGTCAAGTCCGACTTGAAGCCTTGGGCCGCCTGGACTAGCTTGGCGGCGGCCCGGGCGTGTAGGCCGAAACGGTTTTTGATGACGGCTGGGGAGGAAATCATGCTCTCCGAAAGGGGTAAAGTCTCTTCGCTATTCATAGGCGGGGGCTTCCTGTGGCCGCCATGGGCGGCGATCTACGCGCTCCTTTTAAAGATTGGCTAAGGGCTCTAGGGGGCGTCAGGCGGCTTTCGCGAAAAAGGCGTTAGGCGAAAGGCGGCTTCGCGCGAAAGGCGGCTTCGCGCCAAAGGCGACTATCGCGTAAGCCGGCTTACGCGAAAAACGCCACGAGGCCCAGCCCGAGAACGATTAAGAGGTAAAGGGCCATGGGGCCCAATTTAGGCCAGACCCTCTGGGCCCCAACCAGGGCGAGGACCAGGGCCAATACGGCCAAGACGGTCAGGACCCTTTCGAGCGGCTCCCGGCCGGGGATCAAGCCTTGGGCGCGAACGGTCAGATACCCGACTAAAACGACGGAGGCCCTTAAAACCCAGCGGGCCAGTTGGGGGACCCGGTACTTGGCCGCGGCCGTGTGGGCCTGGCGGCCTAAGCGGTAGCCGCAAAATAGGCCGCCAATGCGGGCTGGCCCGGCCAAGAGACAGAAAAGGGCCGGAACGATCAAGGGGGCCAAGGTCAATTGGCCTTGGGCCGCCGAGAGCCAAGTCAGGCCGAAGCCGACTAGGCTGCAGAAGGGCAGCCAGGACTGCCAGAACAAGAGGTCCCCGTGAATGGCCAGGCTTGAGGCCAAGGCGGCCACGATGAGCCCACGCTCGTTTTCGTCGAGGAGCCCTTGGGCCGTTTCCTCCTCCAGCTTTAAGGCCGCCCCGATGACGAGGCCGCTAAACATGGGATTGGTGTTAAAAAACTTCAAGACCCTTAAGCGGGCCTCGGCCAGGTCGGCCGGCCGGCCTTGATAGACCCGCCGGAGGGCCGGGTTGACCGCGGCCGCGAAGCCCACGTTCTGCTGGCCAATGAGATTCCAAGAGGATTCTAGGAACAAGGACCTTAGGGCCACGGCCAAAAGGGTGGCCCGGCTCAGGCCCTGAGTTGGGGCGGCTTTTTCGCCCATAGCCAGGCCTGCCTTAGGGGCGGAAAAACGTCCCCAAAGAGATATAGATGGGTAATAAGCTCAAAGGCCAGGCCGGAAAGCCGGCGGAGCTATGATTTTCCCTCCCAGTACAGGGTTATTATACTATAAACCTCGAATTAATCAACGCTTATTCGCCTAAGGCCGCTTTCGGCCTGGCCGCGAGCCTGGCTGGGCAAGGCTTTGGGCGGCGGGGCCGGATATTTGGAGGTCTGGCCTAAGAGGGGCAAAATGACCGTGACCAAAGCCCCGCCCCCGGCGCGGTTGGCCAAGGTCACGTCGCCCTGGTGGGCCTCGATTATCTTTTTGACCAGGGCGAGGCCTAAGCCGCTCCCCTTGGACTTGCTGGTGAAGTAGGGCAAGAAGGGCTGGGCCAGCTGCTCGGCCCCAAACCCAGGGCCGTTGTCGCCTAAGGTCACCATGGCCTTCTGGCGGGCCACCTCCAGCTTGACCTCCAAAAAGCCGTCGCCCTTGGGGCCCACGGCTTGAATGGCGTTTAAATAGAGGTTTAAAAAGGCCTGGGCCAAGCGGCCGTCGTCGGCCAGAACCAGAGCCTCCCTTTCGGGGAGGTCGATGCGCATGCGCACGTTCTGGCTCTGGGCGTCGTGGCCGACCAGCTCGTGGATCCGCCGGAGGAAGGGCCCTAGGGCCAGTTCCGTGGTTTTTAGCTCGGTGGGTTTTGCGTAGTCCAAAAAGTCGGTGATGGTCCTCTCCAGGCGGTCCACGCTGATGAGCATGACCTCTAAGGCCTCCTGGGAGCCGGCCTCGGACTTGGCCAAAAGGTGCTGGGTTAAGCCTTTAATGGCCCCTAAGGGGTTCCGGATCTCGTGGGCCAACCCGGCGGCCATGCCGCCTAGGGAGGCCAGGCGCCTTTTCCGCTCCAGCTCTTCCTTTAAGCGGTCCAGCTCGCCCACGTCCATGAGGAGGATGACCCGGCCCAGCCGGTCGCCGTTGGGGCCGACGACCAGGCCACAGGTTAGGGACAGCCGCTGGACCGGGCCGTCTTTGAACCGTAAGTCCATCTCCAGGCCAGTTAAGTCGTCGTCCGCGGGAAAGGCCCCGTTGGTTAGGTGGGCCAAATCCTGGCCCATCATCTCTTCCTGCTTTAAGCCGGTCAGCTCTAAGGCCGCCTGGTTGACCAGGGTGACCAGCCCTAAGGGGTCGTTTAGGATTAGGCCCACGGGCAAGCGGGCCACGATCTCCGAGGCCAAGGCGTTGGTGTCTTGGTACAGGCGCCGAGACAGGCGGTAGTTGTGGGCCCAGAAAAGGGCCAGAAGCCCGCCCAGGCCGGCCGCCCCCAAAAGGCCAATGAATATGATGGAGTTCTGGCGGGCGGTCCGGGCGGCCGCCTCAAAGGGGGTCATGTCGAAGCCCACCCAGCAGTAGAGCCCTTTAGACCAGTCGCCTAGGACCTCGGGCCAGGGGGGCCGCTCAAGCGGCGGGGCGACCTCCTCCTCGAGGTGCCACCACCTTTTTTTTCGAGGCGCGTCGTCCGACTGTTGGCTAGCCGTTGAGTCTTCCGGCTCGGGCTCCAGGCCCGTCGCCTCGGCTTCCCCGGCCGTCTCGCCCGCCGGGGCCGGCGACTCCTGGGCCTGGGCGGCCAAGCCCTCGGCCGGGGCCGCCGCTTGGCTTTCAGAGGTTAAGGGGACGAGGCCCTCGGTCGGCGATTTCGGGGCCTGGGCGGCCAAGCCCTCGGCCGGGGCCGCCGCCTGGCCTTCAGGAAGTAAGGGGATAAAGCCCTCGGCCGGGACTTTTGGCGGTTGCGAGGCCTCCGGGGCCAAAGTCTGGCCCGGGGCGACGGTTTCCGGGGCCAGAGGGGCCAGGCCCGGGGCCAGGGCGGGGAGCTGGCCCGGGATGGTCGGCAGAGGGCTTAAGGCCTCGTCCGGGGCCGTAAGCGGGAAATCTGGGGCTAAGAGGGTTTCGCTTTCGCTGGAAGATTGGGACTGGAACGTCGGGGTCAAGGGGAGTTCGCCGTCGGTCGGGGAGTGGGCTTGGAATTCCGGGGCTAAGGGATTGAAGTCCTCGGTCAGGGCCTGGACCGCGATTTCCCCAGGGCCGGCGGGCCAGGCGGGGGCCCCGGCGGTTGGCCCGCTCCGGCGATCTTTAGTGAACCGCTCCCGGCGAGCTTGAGGTTGGGGCGACTGGAAGGTGAACCACAAGGGCCGGTAGATCCAGAAGATTTTTTTCTTGTTGGGCTGGGTGGAGACCCGGCGGTGAGGCTCAAAAGGCGGCTTTTGGAAACTTGGCGGGGAGTCGGGCGACTTAAAGGCGCCCGGGGACATGTCCTCGGGGTCCACCGAGCTGGAGACCACCCGCCCCTGAACGTCGGTGACCGCCAGGTATAGGACCTCGGCGCTCTCTAGGTGGTCGTTGAAGGCGGCGAGGTTCTCCCGAGATAGCCCCTGGGTCCAGCCTAAGCGCATGGCCGTGGTCAGGCTGCGGATTAGGACCTCGCCCTTTTGGACGTAAAGCTCCTCCAAATACTGGCTTTCCCGGCCAAAGTCCCTTTGGGCCATTAAAAAGGCCAGGCCCATGACCCCTAAGACGAGGAGCAACAGAAGCCACCTGGGCAGTCGGAAGACGTCTTCTTTTTCTTGGGCTGTTTCCATGTCCAGAG
>JAITIH010000020.1 GCA_031279525.1 Deltaproteobacteria bacterium
CCGCATCCCTTGGCCTCCCCCTGACCAGTCTGGCCGCATCCCTTGGCCACCCCCTGACAAGCCTGGCCGCCTCCATTCATTGCCCGCCCCCTTGACTAGCCTAGCCGCATCCCTTGCATCCTCTTGACTAGCCTAGCCGCCTCCCTAACCGCCTCTTCCCTCCCATCAATTTTAGGCCGCGCGTCGCGACTTTTTCGCCAAACCTAAGGCCAATTTTTTGGCCCTTTCTCTCTTGTTTTTGGCCCGATTTGGTCGTAGCCTTGGGCTTTTTCGTCGCCAAAGGCTATTGACAGGCCGCCCCGCCGCGGCTATAATCGCCAAGCATTGGAAAAAACCCCAAAACTTTAGCCTTTGACGCTGACCAGCCAAAAACCTGGGTCGGCGGGGCAAATTTTGGGTTTTTTAAGTTTTTCCCAAAAGTCATGGCTGATTGGAACACTGAAGGCTGTGAACCATTGCGGTTCACGGTTTTTTTTTCGCCCTTTTTCCAGCCGGCCATCCCCAAAGCGCCTTACCCTCGTCAGGGCGAGCCGGCTGATCCCAAAACCTTTTGAGGATTGGTTATGAAAACGCTCACCCGACCCACTCTCGCGGCCATTTTCTTGGCCCTGGCCATTCCCGCCTTAGCCATCCCCCTTTCTCCCGGCCCCGCCCTGGCCCAGGCCAAGGCCGAGCCGCTCAAGCTTGGCCGCAACCAGGGCGGCACCCAAACCCTTCCTATCCTCGCCATCAACGAAAAGTTTTTCCAAAAAGAGGGCCTGGACGTGGAACTGGTCATGTTCTTAGGGACCTCCGACGGCATTAACGCTTTAAACGTCGGGAAAATCGACGTGGGCCTCTCCTTTGGGACCGGGTCGCCCTTGACCTTCGCGGCCGAAGGGGCCCCCATCGTCATCATCGCCGGCAACCTAGCCGGCGGCCACCCTATCATCACCAAACCGGAGAACGCGGCCAAGTACAAATCGGTCCAAGACTTTAAGGGCAAAACCGTGGGCACCCCTAGGCTGTACACGGCCGACGTGGTCTTTAGAGGGGCCGTCCACCGGGCCGGCTTAATCCCGGGCAAGGATTTTGAGCTAATTGAGTTTCGCCGGACCATCGACGTTTTAGAGGCCGTCAAAAGCGGCAAAGTCGACGTGGGCGTCGGCTCCAGCTCCATCACGGCCGGGGCCATTGAGGCGGGGTTAGCCATTCCCCTGTGGTCCAACGACCTGTTCGCCTACCACCCTTGTTGCCGCATCATCACCACCCGCGAGGTCTTGGCCAAAAGGCGGCCGGATTTGGTGAAGCTCATCGTGGGCTTACTGCAAGCCGAGCGGGAGTTCGTCAAAGACCCCGAGGCCGGGGTTAAGGCCAACATGGCCGACCTTAAGATCGACGAAACCCTCTCCCGAACCCTGACCCTAGACCCTCACATCCAGCTGGCCGTGGACCCCAACTCCAAGGGGGTGGTCACCATGTGGAACTATATGAAGGAGAGTAAATACATAACCTCCGACGCCGACCCGCGCTCCTTCATCGACGCCTCTTTATACAAGGAGGCCCTAGACGATCTGAGAAAGAGAGAACCCAACGAGCCTTACTGGGCCCAACTGGAAAAGCGCTTCCAGGAATGGAACTAATGACCGGCTCGCCCTACCTGACCGTGGAGCGGGTGACCTTTAGATACGGCGAGGGGCCCGTGGTCCTGGACGACGTGGCCCTTTCGATCGCCAAAGGGGAGTTCGTGGCCGTCATCGGCCCCTCTGGCTGCGGCAAAAGCACCCTTTTAAGGCTCTTGGCCGGCCTGGCCCTGCCCACGGTCGGCCGCCTAACCGTGGCCGGCCAGCCCATCCAAGGCCCGGGCCTAGACCGGGCCGTGGTCTTCCAGGACTACAGCCTCTTTCCTTGGATGACCTGCCGCGACAATATCATCTTGGCCTTGGAGCGGGCCGGCCTAGGGGCCACCAAGGCCGAGCGGCGCGAGATCGCCTTAGGCTACCTGGCCCTGGTGGGCCTGGCCCAAGACGGCGACAAGCTGCCCGGAGAGCTCTCCGGCGGGATGCGCCAGCGGACGGCCATCGCCCGAGCCTTGGCCGTCAACGCCCCCATTCTGCTCATGGACGAGCCCTTTGGGGCCCTGGACGAGATCACCCGGGCCCGCCAGCAAGATCTCCTTTTGGACCTCTGGCAGGGCGGCCAAGGGGAGAAGGAAGCTGGGAAAACCGTTTTTTTCGTGACCCACGACGTGGAGGAGGCGGTCATTTTGGGGGATCGGGTCGTCGTCATGGGCGCCCACCCCGGCCGCGTCGTCCGGGAAGTCCCGGTGACCCTGCCTAGGCCCCGCAGCCGCATGGGCTCCTTAAAGCACCGGAACTTTTCGGTTTTACGAGATCTCCTTTTAACCGAGCTAAACCTTGTGGTCGACGAGGGGCTGGAGCCGGCCGTGACGGCCGGGGCGGCCATCTAACGAGCTTAACGAGGCTGGCCGACTAAAAGGCCAAAAGCCAATTGGCCAACCGACTTTGGCCCGCCAAAGGGCCCAAATTTTGGCCAAAGCCATGCGGCCAACCATTTTAGGCCTTATTTTAGGGTCGACCGAAAGGCAAACCTACCATGCCAATTATCCGCGCCATCCACCGCCCGGCGACCGACGTCGCCCCCAACGATAAGGCCGAGGCTAACCTTAGACGCGACCTAAGCTCGTCGTCCGATAAAAGCCGCCTCTTTGGCCTGGTTAGTTGCCTCGTCATCGTCGCCTTTCTTTTTGGGCTATATGGCCTCGCGACCGACGTCTTAAAGCTCCCCAACGCCATCTTGTTCCCAGGCTGGGAAAAAATCGTCCCGGCCTTTAGCGTCTCCTTTCGCCAACTAATCGAGGGACTATTAAGCTCGCTTAGCTTGCTCGTCCCAGCCGTGACCCTCTCCATTCTGACCGGGGTCTCGGCGGGCGTTTTCATTGGCCTCAATCCCAAAGTCGAGGCCGTCCTTTTGCCCTTTATCCGGGCCATGAACCCTTTGCCCTCGACCATGCTCATCCCTTACGCCATCGCCGTCATGCCCACCTTTTACTCGTCGTCGTTGGCAATCATTTACATTGGGGTTTTATGGCCGGTCCTCATGAACACCCTTCATGGGGTGGCCATGCTGGAGCCTAGGTGGATCGACAACGCCAGGTGCCTAAACCTTAAAGGCCGCCAGCTGGTCTTTAAGGTGGTCCTGCCTGGGGCCATGCCCCAGATCTTCGCTGGCGTAAACGCCGGCCTCATCCGGAGCTTCCTATTGCTAACTGTGGCCGAGATGATTGGCTCTAAAGCGGGTTTAGGGTTTTTCGTCCAATATTACGCCGACTTCGCCAAGTACGACCGGGTCATCGTGGGCATGATCTGGCTGTCTTTCATCGTCGTCCTCATCATGACCTTTTTCGACCTCTTAAAGAAGCGGGTCCTCCACTGGACCAAGAAGCGTTAACCGCCAAAAATGGCCTTTAACTGGTCAAAAGCCGCCCTTACCGTCTTAAGCCGCTTAAACCCGTGGGCCTTAGGCCGCCTTAACCGGCCAATCGGCGTCGCCCCTAGGCTTCCAGCCCGCGACGCCCATAACGAAAGATACGCGCCGTGCCAAAATATAACGACGATCTGACTCAAAAAATCATGAGCCACGCCAAATTCCTAGGGGCGAGCCAAGTGGGGATCGCCTCGGCCGAGGTCTTAAACGAGGGCCTTGAGGAAGACTTCCGGCCCGAAGACGTATTGCCCGGCTGCCGCTCGGTGGTGGTGGTTAGCCTCCACATCCCCGACGGGGCCTTAGAAATCATGCGCCGGGGCGTCTCCAACTACAGCTACAATCTCTTTGGCTACGCCTACCTCAACCGCGAGCTGGACTTTTTGGCCTACCGGCTCTCCAACTTCATTGAGGACTACGGCTACGCCACCTTGCCCATTCCAGGCCGCAACTGTTCCATCGGGGCCAGAAAGCCCAGTTACGGCATGATCTCCTTTCGCCACGCCGCCGTGGCCGCCGGCCTGGCCTCCTTT
>JAITIH010000053.1 GCA_031279525.1 Deltaproteobacteria bacterium
TAAAACAAGGACCTAGTCTCTTTTCTAAACTTGCTTATGAGATGGAAATGCATTTGCAACTATGATGGGACCGACTTCAATGGCTGGCAAAGCCAGTCAAATGGTAATACAATACAGGATATTTTAGAGAAACGCCTGGAATTTATCTTTGGACGACCTGTTAGAATACATGGTAGTGGGCGGACAGACACCGGTGTTCATGCCAATAGGCAGGTTTTTCATTTTGATGCCAATTGGGAACATGGAGCAGATAAACTAGTTCGGGCATTCAGATGTGGTATTCCACGAACAATACGAGTATTTTCCGTAGAGGAAGTTAGTGATCTCTTTCATGCACGATTTTCGGCTACAAGAAAACGATATAAATATTATCTATAAACATAGAGATAGTATTAAAAAAATGTTTGACGACCTCAATAACTTTACTGATTTAAAAAGAATGAGCGCTCACAATGTTCTCGCCACTGGCGGCAAACTCTTCTGCGCCTTCATAGCTTCATAGCTACGATCGTCGCGGCCCAAATGGCGGAGAAGAGCCGAATTCTCAACCATATCGGAGGGAGCGGGCCTTGGAGCAAAGACGGAATTATATCCGAGCTTGAGAAAATCAAAGCGTTCTCGTTAAGCGATGGCGGCCTTCATTTAATGAATCCTCTGACTAAAACGCAGCGGGAGCTTTTCGCCGCCTTCGAGACGAATGAGAAAGAGTTAAGGGCCTTCGTCGGTCGTCTAGAACTTTGATATTTGTATATCCAATAGCCCTCGAAGATTTAGGTTATTTAAGCTAGTTTCTAATTTATTTCGCGAAGATCGGCCTGGCCCTTTGGGGGCGGGCCTTTTTTTCTGGGAAGGCCTACGAGATCGTCTCCATGTTTTCAGTTTTTGGGGGATTTTTTTTGAGCCGGCCTGGCCGATTCGAAAGATCGAATATGGAACCGTCTTGGAAAAAGGCCCGGGCCAAAGGCGAATGGCCTGGCCCGGGTCAAAGCGATGGCTTTCTCGCCTACTTGGCGAAAAGGGAGGCGTCGGTGTGGGGTATAAACTGGCTGGCCATGTATTTATCCATGTAGCCAGGGGTCTCGGAGAGCTCGAAATTGGTCATCCGGCCTCGGATGTCCTGGGCCAAGGCCCACATGGACCTGGACATCATGGCCAGGGTGGCCCCAGTCAGGGAGCTGTTGCCGATGTAATAGAACTTCTCCAAGGGCAGGTTCGGCAAAAGGCCAATCTCGATGGCGTTTTCAAGGTTAAGTGAGCTGCCGAAGCCGCCGGCGATGATGACCCTTTCCAAGTCGCCCATGGTCAGGCCCACGGCCTCGACCAAGGTCTGGTAGCCGGAGAACATGGCCCCCTTGGCCCGGATCAGGTTTTCTAAGTCGATTTCGGTCAGGACCACGTCGCGGTCGCCGGCGCTCTCGCTAGCCGGGCTCAAAAGATACTCAATCCCGTCCTCGCCCTCGCGGACGAAGGGCGAGCTATTTTCCACGAAGCGGCCTTGTTTGTTGACCACCCCGCACCGGTATAGCTCGGCCACGATGTTTATGAGGCCCGAGCCGCAAATGCCTATGGGCTTGCCCCGGCCGATGACGCCTAAGTGGTGCTTTTTAGCCTCGGGCTCGTAATTGAAGATCTCAATGGCCCCCGGGGCGGCCCGCATGCCGCATTTGACGCCCCCGCCCTCGAAGGCCGGCCCGGCCGAGCAGGCCGCGCAGGTCATCCAGTCCTGGTTGCCTATCACGATCTCGCCGTTCGTCCCCACGTCTATGAATAAGGTCAGCTCCTCGCTTTTGTACATGCCAGAGGCTAAGACCCCGGAGACGATGTCCCCGCCCACGTAGCTGGAGACCGAGGGGAAGATTTTCATGACCGTGTGGCTGCTCACGTCGAGCCCCAAAAAGCTGGGCCGGATGGAGGGCCAAGTGGCCACCGGGGGCACGTAAGGCGAAAGGCGGATGTTTTTCGGCTCCACCCCCACCAAAAGGTGGCTCATGGTGGTGTTGCCGGCCGCGGTTATTAAGTACAGGTTTTCCCGGAAGCCGGGGTTGGTCTCTTCTAGCCTCGCCAAAAGCCCGTTGACGGTGGCGATGACCTGGGACTGGAGCTTTTTGAGGCCGTCGCCCTTGCTGGCGTAGACGATGCGGCTAATGACGTCCTCGCCGAAAGAGATTTGGCCGTTTAAGTCCCCGATGGGTGGCATGGCCTCGCCAGTGGCTAGATCGACCAGCCGGACCCAGACCGAGGTGGTGCCTACGTCCACGCTTAAGCCGTAGTAGGTCTCGTCCAGCTTGGCCTTGGAGAGGGACAAAAGGCGACCGTAGGGGGTCTGGTTGGGGTCGGCGATGGGCGGCTCGAAAAAGACCGAGGCCCGAACCTTAAAGTCCTCGTCCCTTAAGGTCTGGGGCATGAGCTTCATGGCCGCTAGCTCGACGTCCAGGTCCGTTAGCCCTTGGGCGGCTAAGGCCTGGGTCACCCGATCGAGGTCAGCCACGTTGTCGGCCGCGTCCGGGGGGGTCATTTCCAGGAGGTACTGGAGGACCATGGGGTCGCGTTGTTCCACCTCGAGGTTTTCCTCGGCTTTGGCGGCTTTTTTAAAGGAAGAGGCGTCGGCCCTGGACTCGATGGGGATGTAGAAGGTGGCGGGGCCGGCGGCCTTGGCCCGGCAGGCCAGGCGCAGCCCCTGGGCGAAGTCCTGCTCAGTGAGGTAAAGCCCCGGGCTGGCCGAGACCTCGCCGTCGCGCAGCTCGATTTGGCAGCGCCCGCAGACGCCCTCGCCCCCGCAGGAGGCGTTGACGTGAATGTGGCCGCGATTGGCGACTTCCATGATGGACTCGCCGGCTATGGCCTTGACTTTAACGTTATCTGGCAAGAAAGTTATTTCGAAAGAATTGTCTTCGACGCTCATTATAGTAACGACTCCTCTAGGCTGACCTAGAAATACCGGGGATCGGCCTTGACGCCTTCTTGGCTTTTCCAGCGACGGTGGCCCCACATCCACTGGTCGGGGAACTCGCGGACGAAGCCGGCCAGAAGGTCGTTTAGGGCCTGGGTCGTTTGGAGCGGCCAGTTTTGATCCGCTCGGGCAGGGGGGGTCAAATAGGGAAATATCTTGAAATAATGGAAGGTCCCCTCCCGCCGGCCGAAAAGTGGGACGACTATGGCCCCAGTCTTCGCGGCCAGCTTTAGGGGGGCCAGCGTGGTCAGAGCTGGTCGGCCCATAAAGTTAAGGGGCACGCCTTCGGCTCCGACCAGGGCCGACTGGTCGAACAATGTGCCCAAAACGCCTCCGGAGCGGAGGACCTTGAGCATGGCCCTGGCTCCCCCGTCCTTGAATATATAACCATGGCCGCCACTGGCCCTTAGGCGAATCAATAAGGCGTCCGCCAAAGGCCCCTGCGTGCGGCCGACGACGTTTATCGTGAACTCGAAAAAAAGGGGCACGACTTGACAGGATAACTCCCAGTTGCCAACATGGGCGGTCAAGAAAATTAGCCCCCGGTTTTCCCGGCGGCCGATTTCCAGGGCGTCCCTGGCCAAGTCCTGGTCAATGAAGGCGTAGCTCCCTTGGAAATAACCCACCCCCTGGTGAAGGAGATAGAGGCTTTCCAAGGCGGTTCGGCCTAAGTTGGCGAAAGCCCTGGCCGCGGTCTCAGTTGGGTCCAGGCTTGGGTCCAAAGCCCCCGCCTCTTTGGCTCGGGCGAGGTTGCCCACGGCCACCCGGCGGCGGCGCCTTAAAAGGACAAAAAAAGGCGGCCTCCCAAGGCGCCTAAGGCTAGGGCCCAGGATCGTTTCAGGCGGGTCAGCGGCCAGGTCAGGGCCAAAAACAAAAAGACCCCCAGGCGGATCGAAAATTTTTCAATCTGGGCCATTATGGACCTTACTCGAAATTGGGTGACCGTCCATAAGGACGAGAGAAACCGGAAAACGCCCGCCTCTTCCAGGGGAAAACGCCGTTGGCATCCGGGTCAGGCGGATATAAAGCCAAGAAAGGCGGATTTATGAGCGAAAGGAGGCCTAAACGGGCTTAATTTAAGCAAAAAGCCAAAAAAGGCCGATCGTCGGTTGGCCCGGGCGGCTTTAAAAGCTCCCGCCCCTGGCGAACGGGCTCATAATGACAATCCCAATAGTTTGGAGGAAAAAGCAAAGTTAATAAAAAAAACAGTCTACCTCGCGATTTGTGTGAAAAGACTTTAGCGCCGGGACGCGGAATGTGTCAAGGAAAATCAGGGAAGGGGTTGATAATTTATAACAGTTAAAATCAATAATCTAGGCGGAGCGGATAATGACAAATTATTGAGTGCGAGAATTTAGCTTATAAAATATAATAACCATTATAAATATTTAAATTAATATATTTAATGGCTAATTTAGGGCTCGCCAAACGGAACTTGACCAGCCCGGCCTTTGGGGAGTAATCTTTTTTAAACCGACGCGCCAAATCTCGCCAACGCGCCAAGTCGCGACCGAACTAGCTGGCCAAGCCTTAAAGAGGCCATGGGGACCCTTTTGGACCTTTTTTTCGACTCCAGCCGTCATGGCTTTTTTGGCCTCGCCGCCGCCAAGGCCATTTTGCGGCGCCCCCCGCCGGCGGGCCAAGCCGTCCAATTGTTGCCGGGAAAGGCCCATGCTTAAACTTTTGGCTTTAAGTTTTGCCCATTTAGCGATCTTTACCCTCGTCGCCGCATCCTGGGCCCAGGCGACCGTTGGCGGCGACCTCTTGGAGATAGCCCAAGCCCCGGGCCCGGCCGAGGACGACGCGGCGCGCGATTTCGCCGACGAAGAGTTAAGAGAAGGGCTATGCGACGAGCCAGGCGAAGAGCCAAGCCATGGGCCATATGACGAGTCAGGCGACGATATAAGCCATGAGCCATATGACGAACCAGGCTACGAGCCAGGCGAAGAGCTAAGCGTAGAGCGAATAGACGCGCTAATAGAAGAAAGAATAGACGAGCTAATTGAAGAGCTGATGGAAGATCTAATGGAAGATCTAGCGGAAGACGGATGGCCGCTCTATTAGAATCTGGTGAAATCTGGTGGAATCTGGCCTTTAGGGACTTAGCCCCTTAAGGGGCGTCTTTTTTTGGCCGCCTAAGATCGCTGTGGCCGCTGGCCGCAAAGCTCTCAAGCCCTCCTTGCGGCCAGCGATTTATCCGGAGTTCCGGTCCGCCCTTTTTGTTCGCCCATAGGACGGGACGGCCGGCTTCTTTTCCTGGTCGGCGGAGACCCGGCGACGAGTCCCGCCTAAGGCCATTCGTCTTGAATGGGCTCTCTCGCCCCGCCGGCCAAAAGGCGCCCCCGGCCGCGCGGCGGATCGCCGTTTAGCCTAAGGCGGCGGCGATTTTTTAGGCGATTAACGTTATGACGGCGGTCCTCATGAGAAACGGAAAAAACGCGAAATTAGGGCTCTCCCTGGCCTTGGCCGTTGCGCTAGCCCTTTTAATGAGCTATCGACCCTCGGAGCGGCGGCTTCACGAGTGGCTGGGCCTGGCCTTAATCATTTTGTCCCTGGCCCACAACGTCGTCCACCGGGCCTGGTGGGCCCGCTCGCTCAAAAATTGGCCCAAAGGGTTCCGCTTAGCCCTAGCCGCCTCAAACGTCTTGGCCTTGTTGGCTCTAACCGCCCAGTCCGTCAGCGGGATAGTCATGTCTGGCCACGTTTTTGGGTTTTTGGGGATTACGGGCGGCCAGGCCCTGGCCCGGCAGGTCCACCTGGCGGTGGGCGGCTGGGCTTTCGCCTTAGCTTTTTTGCACTGCGGGCTCCAGTTGAGCCTTAGGTGGAGGCGGCCCGCGTCGGAAATGGCCCTAAGCCGGCCAAAGCCCCTAAGGCGGGCCGCGGCCCTGTTCGGGGCGGCGGCCCTGGCCGCCTATGGGCTGATCACTTTTCTTAGAAGCGACCTATGGTCGCACATGTCGCTGTCCAGCCAATTCGCTTTTATCGACTTCA
>JAITIH010000103.1 GCA_031279525.1 Deltaproteobacteria bacterium
CTGAGCCCGGGAAACCCTTTGAATTAAAACTTTCACCGCGAACCTCCCCCATTCGCCCTTAAGGCGCATTGTCAAAACGCTGGCGTCGAACGTCCCTTTATGGTCTGGCCGAGCTAACCCGAGCGAGCCTGGCTCAAGAGGCCGACCTGGCGCCGACCAAGGCGAGGTTTAATTTAGGCCGTCGGGTTTGGCCAAGCCGGCGGCCGAAATGGCCCGCCGGCGGGAAATTTTAACTATCGGAATTCGCCGCCCCGCGGGGTTGCCCGCTTTAGAGGGTTTAGGCGATTTGGCCGGCTCTCGTCCAGTCCCGGTCGGGGCCGGCCAGCGCCGGGTTAGGCCATGGCCATAGTCTGGCCGCGTCAAAAATCGTTGGCCTAAATGGCCGCGAGCCAAAAAAAATCGCGCGGGCCTAAGGCTTGCGGCCAAGGCCTTAAAGGGGTTGGCCTTAGGCTAGCCTTAGCTTGAGACCTTGAGGGGGTTTAGGCCAGGCGCCCCCCGCTTTAGGGCGAGGCCGTTGGGGCCTCGCTGGGCGGGCCTATGGGGCCTTACGCGGGCCCCAAAAAATCGTTTTTTTAAGTCAAAAGCCTGGCCTTATGGAAAAATAGGCCAGTTTTTTTTAAGGGGCAAAACCGGCAAATCCCGCCAGGCTCAAGGGAGGGTTTAGCGAATCTCGTTTTATTTACGCTTAAACGGGGTTTAGTTTCGCCCTATTGGCGGATTTTAAAGCCGCTAAAAAATTGGCACGAAATCTGCTAATGCCTATAGGTCAGAACTTTTGGACGATTTAAAATTCGCTCCTTTTTGGGATTTAGGTGATCGAAATGAGCATGACCAACGTTGTCGTTATTGACGAGGACCCCAAAAACCTCCATAGAGTGGCTCGAGGCGTAAGGCCTTTTGGCTTTGGCATCCTTTGGGCCGAGAACCTGGCCGACGGGCTGGAGCTCATTTCCGAGGCTCGGCCGTTAATCGTCGTGGTCGCCAGCGATTTGACCGGCTTGGAAAGCCCGGTGAAATTTCTGGAAAAGGTGGAGTCCGCCAACATTTCGACCCAGGTCGTCGTTTTAGCCAAGGATCCCGAGCTGGACGTGGCCTTAGACTGGGTCGCCCAAGGCGTGACCGCCGTCTTGACCAGGCCCTTAAATCCAGACAAGCTTCGCCAGGCCGTGACCCGAATCGTGGAAAACCGCGACGGGGTTCGGCTCCACCCGGGGACGACGGGGCCCCAAAACGACAAAAGCCTTATCCTTTACCGCAACCTGGCCGGCCAACAGAACTCTAGGCCCCTCATGGAGTCCTTGGCCAACACGGCCCGCTCCCTGACCGGGGCCACCCGGGCCGAGGTCTGGTCCGGGGAAGGCTTCTCGCCGACCAATCGCCTGTCCTCCGGGGCCGATCAGGCCTTAAACTCCTACGAGTTGTGTTTGGAGATGCCCTGGCGGGGCCGTTCGCTGGCCACCTTAAAGCTAAGCTTCGCCAGCCAAAAGGCCATTGAGGACTTAGACCCGACCGTCCTGCATGAGCTTCAGTGGGTGGGGGCCTTGTTTTTAAACCAGGCCCAGTGCTACGAGGCGGCGGTCCGCATGGCCTCCCGAGATCCCTTGACCGGCCTTTTTAACCGCCGGATTTTTCTGGAGCAGCTGGACCGGGAGTTCTACCAGAGCCAGCGTCACGGCAGTCCCCTGTCCCTCATCATCTTGGACCTAGACCGCTTTAAGAAGATCAACGACACTTACGGGCACCAGGTCGGGGACGGCTATTTAAAGTGGTTGGCCGACACCGTCGACACGGTGAGCCGGGCCGGCGACGTCACGGCTAGGATCGGCGGCGAGGAGTTCGCGATCCTTTTGCCCCGGACCGAACTGGACCAAGCTTTGGTCCTGGCCAATCGCCTAAAAGAGGCCCTGGCCAACAACCTGACCCCTGAAGGGCTGCCAGGAGTCCGGCCGACGATCAGCCAAGGCGTCGCCGATAATGGCCATTTTCTGATCAAAAGCCCGGCCGATTTGGTATACTGGAGCGACCAGGCCATGTATTTGGCGAAACGTTCCGGACGCGACGCGATTAAAACCTTGGCCGATCTTCCTGGACAAAGAAAAATTGAGGATGCTCCATATGCCTTCCAATGACGAGAAGCGCAAAGGCCTTCGGGCCATCATGCCGACCCAGATGCTGTTCAATGTCCTGGATAAACCTGGGGAATATATCAGGGGACAAGACTCCACTGTTAAAAAGCTGGCCGCGGTCGACGCCGAGCCCGTGCCGAACCTAAAAAGCGAGTCCCAGTTCCTTCTGGCCCGGATCGACCGAAAATTGTCCCTTATCCTTAGCATATTGGCGGAGACGAGCGCCCGGAAGAATTATTTAAACCAGGCCATGGTTCAAGACATTTCGGAGTTTGGCCTGGCCTTTGGCCATTACGTCGACTACCCCATAGGGACTTACCTAGAAATTGGCCTGTGCCTGCCTTACTCCGACGGCCGCATGATGGACATTTTAGGCCGCATCGTCCGGATCTTAAGCTCCGACGAAAACACCTCCGGCGAGCCCCACATGTACGGGTTCGAGTTCACCGACATTCTCTGG
>JAITIH010000287.1 GCA_031279525.1 Deltaproteobacteria bacterium
AGGCGGTCGGGTTATTGGTTCGCGACTATTTGGGCCTGGCCCGTTTTTGGGATTTAGAGCGGCAAGGGTTGGCCAAAGGCCCCCTCGTGGCTAGCTCCAAGACCCCCTTTAAAGCCGGCCTAAAGGAAATGCTCTGGGACGAAAACCACTACCAAATTAAAGAGCCTGGCCGGTTTATCGAAAAAAACGAGGCGAGGCCCAAGGCCCAAAAAGGCCCCCAACGTGACTGACCAAAACCCCTTAAGCGCCCAAAACGGGCCTTTAAACCTAGCCGGCTTAGACCGCCTTCTTCTTTGGGGTTTGGGCCAAGATCTCTCGGATCTAGTCCTAACCCCTGGCCAGGCGCCTTGGTTCCGGCGACACGGGGTCTTTCAGGCGGCTGGCGCAAAGATCCTCACCGGCGAGGAGACGGCTAGCTTACTTATCGAAATGACCAGCAACGAGGCGGCGGCGGCCATCGTCGGCTCGGGTAGGGATTTGGATTTCAGTTACGAGATAGGCCAAAGGGGCCAGAAAAAGCGTTTTCGGGGCAACGCCACGGCCATGGCCACAGGCCGCTCCGCCGCCATAACCATCGCTTTGCGGGCCATTCCCGGGCGGCCCCCGGATCTAAGCGATCTGGATCTAGAGGAAGACCTCCAAAAGGCTCTCTTTCCTCCGGACGGCTTAGTCCTCGTCACCGGGGTCATGGGCTCCGGTAAAAGCACTCTTTTGGCCGCGGCCTTAAGGCGCCTCGCCGAGACCCAAGGCCGCCACATAGCCACCTACGAGGCCCCGGTGGAGTTTGACTTAACCGACCCCAAAAACCTCAAAGGCCCGGTGGAGCAAACTGAGATCCCCACCCACCTCCCCTCTTTCCGTCTGGCCCCCAGAAACGCGGCCCGAAGGGCGGCCGACGTGATTTTGTTAGGCGAGTCAAGGGACCGGGAGACCTTAAAAAGCCTAATCGAGGCCGCGGGCCTAGGGGTCGCGGCCTACGCCACGGCCCATACCCGTGGGGTGGCCGAGACGCCTTTGCGCCTAATCAACCTTTTTGAGCCTAAAGAAAGGCCGGCCATGGCCTCCGAGCTCCTCTCGGCCTTACGGCTAATCGTCCAGCAAAGACTCTTTCCGAAAATCGGCGGTGGCCGGATCGCGGTTCGGGAGTATCTGGCCTTAAACGGCGCCGACCGCCGGGCCCTTCAAAGGCTGCCCTTACCTGAGCTTGAGGGCTTTTTAGCCCAGGCTCTCAAGGAAAAAGGCCAAAGCCTCCTGGCCCGGGCCATTAAGGCCGCCGACGACGGTTTATTAGACCCGGCCATCGTGGAGAGTCTGGCCAGGGAAAAAGGAGTGAAATTATGAACGCCCCTTGGGCTTGGTCGGCCAAAAAGGCCCGCCTCTTTTTTATCGACGCCCGCGCGATATTTCCCATAACGCTCTGGCTTTTGCGCTGGTCCTGGGCGACCTTGCTTTTGGCCATAGTCTCCATCTTGGCCCTCGCTCTTTTGGCGAGAAGGGGCATTACCCTAAACTCAGCCTTCCCGCTCATAAAGGCCAAGCTGGTTGGCTCGGAGCGAGAGGCTTTTGACCCGCGCCGCTTTCGGGAGCGCTGTCGGTTTTAGGTTTTTCTCGCCAACCTCTACCCGCGGACGAGTCCTTAGCTCCTAGAAAGCCGCGTTGGCCTTTTTTGACGAAACTTAAGGCTAAGTTTTAAGCCTCGCTTTTTGACCGTAAAAAGCCTTTATCTTTCGGCCGGCCGACCACGCTTATCGCCGCCTTAACGAACTAACCCCTTCCGGCGACCCTGGCCGGAAATAGCCGGAGCCCTTAATAGGGCCCAAAACTAAAAGGATTCACCATGCCTTTAAAAACGACCCTTGGCAAAGCCATGGCCATAGTTTTGGCCACGATAGCCTTTTTATCCTTCCAGCCCGCGGCTATGGCCGAGGAGGCCGAGTGCCAGGAAAGCTGCGCGACCGGCCGGGCCAAACTCGTCGCCGAAAAAACCAAAAACCAAAAACGCTATGAAGCCCAGCTCCAGCTAAAGGAGGCTGGCCGCGCGGCCATTCGCGACTGCTTTTCCGTCATTTATAGCCAGAGCTTTTCCATCGCGGGCTTTCCTAACCTGCCCGATTTAAGCGAGGCTTTAAAGGAGCTCTGCCGCTCCGTCGAGCGATCTTTTTCCATTCAGGACTATAGCCTACCGCAACCGACTTTAAAGGATATTTTAAAATGACGACTCCTAATAGATTCGCTCTTCACGCCCTTTTCGCCTTTCTTCTTTGGGGACTCCTCGCCTTTCAGGGGGATCTAGCCCAGGCCGAGCTGACCCCGGTGACCCCAGACTGCTTAGCCAAGGCGGCCAGGATATTCGAGGTGCCTTACGAGATGGCCTTGGCCGTTTTGGCCACCGAAGGCGGCCAGGTCGGCCGGGTCAATCACAATAAATCCGGGACCTACGACGTGGGGCCCATGCAGATCAACTCGACTTGGCTCCCTATTCTTAAGGAAGTGGGCGTCCGGGCCGAGGACGTCCGGGACCACGGCTGCGCCAACGTGGCCGTGGGGGTCTGGATTTTGCGGCTCAACTTGTTGGAGACCGGGGACCAGACCAAAGCCCTGGCCTATTACCACTCCCGAAATCCCAGGCGCGGCCAGGCCTACGTCAAGGCGGCCCGGGAGGCGGCCAAAAACTTAAGCCTTGAAAAAACCCTAAGCCGGGCCAACGCGACCACCCTAAAGGCCCCGCCCCGTGACTAGTCGATCGAGCTATGGAGGGCTAGGAGGGCCCCTAATGGCCGTGGCCTTTATCGCCATAATGGCCTTGCCGTTTATTTCCGCTTGGCTAGACGAAGTCGCGCGCCTTTTTTTTCTAAATTCGGCCCGGGCCCTTATTTACCCCTTATCCTTAGTCTCCTCGTCCTTTAGGGCGGCCTTAGCCCAAATGGGCGATAGCCTAAGCCTAGACGAATCTCTGGCCCTGGCCAGCCGAGCCGGCCAAATCTGGCTTTGGCTGGCCATCCCCGCCCAGGTTGGGGCCTTCGTTTACCTCGTCTTGGAATGGAAAAAAAGTCGCCGGAAATTCGGGGCTTGGGATCTTTTATTGGAGTTAGAGCCGAATAAACCTTGCCTTAGCCCCATTATAAAATCCGGGCCCATCACCAAAAAGGACCCTTTAAAAGGCCCTTGGGCTCTCGCCGAGACCCCGCTTGGCTTTGTCGTAAAGATTGGGGCTTACCTGGACGACTATCTTACGCCCGTCGAGCCCGACTCCATCTTGAACCCGGCCACGGGCCTACCAATCGATTGGGGGGAATGGCCTAAGAAGCCAAGCCTTGACGACGAGATCGTTAGGGCGGCTTTGGCCGCCCAATTGGGGCCGACTTTCAGGGGCGTAACTGACCTTAAAATTTCCCAAAGCCATTTGGCCATGGCTTTTTGGACCCAAATAGTCGAGGGAAAACGTAAGGCCCTAGATATTTTAGCCCAACTCAACCGCAACTGGGACCCTAAGGCCTTAACGACCTATTCGCCGTTGGCCGAAGAGGCCCTTTCAAAGTTCAACCCCATAGACTTGCCGCCGGAGATCGACTGCCATCGCCACTTCCAAAACCCTTTCATGATGGCCTTATTGTTTAAGGCCAAAAAGAGGGGAATTATCTCCCCTTCCCTTTATATCTGGCTCAAACCCACTGACCGGAGCCTTTTCTACTCCCTTAACCAAGTGGGAGCCCAAATGGCCTGGATCGAGGGCCTCGGGCCCTGGAGCCACTACCTGGCCGAGGCCAGAGCCCAAACGCCCCTGGCCGATCCGGCGGTGGAGGAAGCCCTCGTCAGCTTAAAAAAGACCTTAGCCAACGAAAGATTTCTGCCCAATCCCGTCTTAGACGCCCAAGATGAGGCCATAAGGGCCGAGAACGAGGCGTATCGCGACCTTATAAGGCAAGGCCTTTCGCCTGAAGAGGCCTCCGCCGCCTTAAGCCAAAGCTATAGCCCCTAAGGCCGGCTTAGCCTGGCCCTTTTTGGCCAATTCGCTACATATTTTAACGGCCCAGATTTTCCAGCCGCTAACCATCCCCTAAAACCCTTTACCGCGCGCGGCCCTCAATTCGCCGCCCACGAAGAGTGGTCTTGCCCTAAAAAGCCCCAAGGCCAAGCCAATTTAGAGATTTCCTTTAAACCCCAAAAAACTATGACTTTGGCCGAGCCTAAAAGGAGCGACCGGATGAAAAAATTTTGGCGTAAATCCCTGGATTTCTTCCTGGCCCCCATAGGGGAAACCCCATCCTCCCCCGCCGCCGCCCACAAAAAACTGGCGAAAGTGGCCCTTAACGACCCCTATGGCCAGGGTCAACCCGTTGAGCCGGGCTTAGCCGAGAGCTTAGGGGCCTTTGAGGAGACGGCCATCGCCGCCGAGGACTTTGACCCGGCATTTCCTTCGGCCATGCGGGATCTTTTGGGGGAGGACGAATAAATGACCCCGCCGCCCAAAAATAGGCCCCCAGCCCCGCGGCAGACGTTCACCGAGACGGTGCGCGGTTTGTTGGAGGAAGGCCAGGCCCCTTGGCAAAAACCCTGGGCCGCCGACGGCTGGTCCCCCTTTAACCCGGTCTCCGGGACCGTCTACCGGGGCCTTAACCGGTTAATGCTCTCAGAGGCCGAGTTTACCGACCCTCGCTGGCTGACCTTTCCTCAGTTGGACGGCTTAGGCTTCTGGATCAAGAAGGGCGAGAGGGGGAAATCCATCGAGTTTTGGCAAACCAGCGAGGAGAGCCGGATCTTGGACGAGAACGGCAATCCCGTAATTCTGCCCAATGGCCAGCCTCAGATAGTCAAAGTCGA
>JAITIH010000076.1 GCA_031279525.1 Deltaproteobacteria bacterium
CCTTGGGTCGCCCGCCTTTGGGGAAGACGCGATTGGTCCTTGGGGCGGTGGGGCTTAAGGGGTGAGCCGTTGGCCCCTCAATGGCCTATGGGGGCCAGGAGTTTTGGGCCGTCGCTTTAAAGGCGAGGGGCTAAAATTTAGGTTTTTTACTCTCTCGCCCTCTTTTTAGCTTTAGCCTTACGGCTCTTGGGGGCGTAAGGCCTCGCTTTTTTGATGGCGTCGCAAAAAGTCCGGAAAATGAAAAATCAGAAAAATAACCTCTTGAATTTATTAAAATATTTTGCCGCTGATTCCCGAAAACAGGGGTTTTTGCGAGACCGTCTTTTTTGGCGACGCGCCGAAATCTATATTTTAAATTGACCGCCTTGACCTTTGGGAATTTGGAGTCCCTTAGGGCGGCGTAAGGTTTGCTTTAGGGTAACTTACTGAAATCTATAGTTTAAATTGGCATCCTTGGCCTTTTAGTGGTTGGCGGCCCCTTAGGGCGGCGTAAGGTTTGCTTTTGGGTAACATACTGAAATCTATAGTTTAAATTGGTCGCCTTGCCTTTTGCGTTTGGAGCCCCTTAGGGCGGCTTAAGGTTTGCTTTAGGGTAACTTACTGAAATCTATAGTTTAAATTGGCCGCCTTGGCCTTTTGGCGTTTGGCGGCCCCTTAGGGCGGCCAAACTTCTAAGCCTAATTTGGCTAACGTCCCGCGTTTCCATAGTCTTGAGCTGCGACCTCAAAGCCTTAGATTTTATAGTTTTTCCTCGTAAAATCGCCTCTTTTAAAATTACCCCCAAAATGGCCTTCGATTTTTATCGATGGCCCCGCGAAAACCCCCCGTTTCGGGAACCGCTAGATAAATATTTAGTAATTTCGAGACGTTATTTCAGATTTCAATCTCTATGGCTTTTCGCGAGGCCATCTTTAATTGGTCCGCCTGGCTAGCTATGGCCTAAGGAGGGGCGGCGAGGGCGGCCTTGGCCCCGGGGCGAAGGCCACCCGGATGGCCGCCTCCTCGCCTTGGGGGGTTTGGCGGCAGAGGATCTGGGCGACGGCCCTTTTGGGGATTTGGCCAGGGGCGTAGTTAATGGCCAGCCGCCCAAAGCCGGGATGGCTGCCCCAGGCCAGGAAGTTGACCGGGCCAAGGCCTTCGACGGCCCGGCGGGCCTCGCGTGGGGCGATCAGCCCGGGAAAGTCCAAGGCCGTGACCGCCCGGGGACCGCTTAAGTCCGAGTGGACTTGGGCCTGGGGCAGCCGGCCCTCTAGACTCAAATAAACGACTAGGCGCCCCAAGTCGTCGTAGTGGCTCCAGTAGCGGCGCACCTTGGGCCTGGGCCAGTTGGCTTGGGCCAAAGACCCTAAGGTCCGGCCCAGGCAAGGGCCGTGGCCGGCCAGCTCGTCCGGCCCTTCGGGAGCCTGGGTGACTAGCCAGCCTAAGGTTAAAAGGGCGGACAAGACCAAGAGGCCGAGGGCGCCGCCGACCCACCGGGCCAGCCGCCGTCGGGCCAGGGCCTGACTGGCCCGGCGCCGGGCCGCCAGGGCCTCGCCTAAGTCTTTGAGCTTAAGGCCCCAGCCCGGGGCCTTCCGGTCGAGGGCGTTTTCCAGTTGGGAGAGGCTTTTTTGGGCCCGCCGAAGCTCACGGCCGGTCGGGGCCGCGGCCGGGGGGAGGGCGCTTAGGGCCTTTAAAGCGTCCTCAGCCCACCAGTCGTACCAGGCCAGGCGTCGGTCGACCCGCTTTAAGGGCGGGGTCAGCTCGGCCCAGCTCTGGGCGGTCAGGGCGGCCAAAGACTCGGCCCCTTGGGCCAGGCCGGCGAAGGACCGCCGCCTAAAACGGGCCGCGGCCAACCAGGCCGCGGCCTTTAAGTCCTTGGGCCGTTCGGCGGCTAAGATCTCGGCTAGGCGCTCGGCCTTGGCCCAGTCGACGGGGCCGGGCGAGTTTAAGGCCTCGGGCCGACCCAGCTCGGCTTTTAGGGCGTAATACCGCGGGTCATCGATTTGGGGGGCGTCCGGGGCCATAGCTTATGACCTTCGTTTTTTGAGCCTCGCCGCCTCTTTGGCTAAGGCTCCCTTAGCCGCCGGGGGCGGCTTTTTTGGGCGGCTTATGGGACCTTGACTTGGGCCCGCGAGGCGGCCAAGGCCGGGGCGGGGGCGGCTTTATTTGGCGTCTTCTGGAAGCCTTATGCGCCTTAGAGCCCGCGAGCGGCCAAAGCCGGGGCGGGCTTGGGCTAAAAGGCCAAGCGGACGGCCAAGAGCCCACCGGTCGCGTTGGGGCGGCAGAGCGCTTCCAGCTCGGCCCGTTGGGGGGTCTTGGCGGGGTCGTAGTTGACGGCCAAGCGGGTAAAGCCCTGGTGCTGGCCTAAGTAAACCGTGGTGATTGGCCCCTCGGCCACCTTAAGGCTCTGGAAGTCGGTTTGATACTGGCCGGCCAGGTCCAGGGCGGTGACCGGCCGGGCGCCGAAAAGACTTTCGCGGGTCAAGATCGACCCCAAAGAGCCATGGTAGGCCACAAGGAGAACGAAGCGGCCCCGCTCGTCGAAGTGGGCCCGAAAGCTGGAAAGGGCGGCTTTCCCGACCGAGCTCCCGGCCCCCTTAGGGCAAGGGCTAAAGTCGGCCAGCTCGTCTTGGGGAGGGGCCGGAGCCTCGGCCGGGGCCGGGGCCGGCTCCGGCGGCGGGGCCTCGACTTTAGGGACGGCGGCGACCAGGACGCTCTGGGCCTCGGCTTCCGGGCCCATGGCCTTGACGACCAGGAAGACGGCGGCCAGCCAAGCCGCGAGGGCCAGGCACAGTTGGCGGTGGCATTGGGAGCTCATGAAAACCTCAAAAAAACTTTTTTCTAGCTAAAGGAAGGCCAAGGCCAAAGGGCCACTTTCGGCCTGCGGCCATAAGGCC
>JAITIH010000129.1 GCA_031279525.1 Deltaproteobacteria bacterium
GATCCGCCTTGAGGCCGGCAAATTGGCCGAGCTCTTAAAGCCCTCCTCGCAGTACACCGTTTACGGCCTCCCCATAACTTTGGAATGGGACTTCTCCGACGACCTTTTGAACCCCACCAAGGGAACCCGCTTTAAGGTCAGCCTTCAGCCCTTCATGGGCGACTATTTCGATCAGTTTAAAGTCTTAAAGACCCGCCTGGACGGCTCCGTTTATTTCCCCATCCTCGCCGACGGCCGCCTGGTCCTGGCCCTTAGGGCGGCGGCCGGCGGCATGTGGGGAGCCGAGCGGACCAAATTGCCGGCCACCTTAAGGTACTACGGCGGCGGCGGCGGTTCCGTTAGGGGCTACAAATACCAGTCGATCGGCCCGCGCAACGAGCGCGACAAACCCGACGGCGGCGGGGCCATGGCCGAAGTCGGCGGGGAAATCCGCTTTCGCTGGTCCGACTCCATGGGAGCCACGGTCTTCGTGGACGGCGGCATGGTCTACGACCGGCCCGAAATGTCCCAGATTGGCCAGTCCTTCCTGTGGGGCGGCGGGGTGGGCTTCCGCTACTTCACCCCCATTGGGCCATTTCGGCTTGATCTAGCCACCCCCTTAACCCCAAGGGACGATGACGGGCCGCTCCAATTCTATTTAAGCTTAGGGCAAAGTTTTTAAAGTGGCCAAAGATCCCAAAACGAATGGGCCAAACGCCTCTCGGCCCGAACTCGCCAAAACTCCCAACGGCCCAGCCGTGGGAGCCCGCCCCGATCTGGCCAAGGCCGCCTCAAAGCCCGCGGGCCGAGGCGACTGGCTCCCGGACCAAGGGGTCGAGCCCATTAAGCTCAAACCGGCCAAACCCCGCTCTAAGCTTCGGCTCGCGGCCCATTTGGCTTTAGGCCTCTTTCTCCTGGTCGCCCTGGCCTTAGGCGGGGCTTTCTTTTACCTGCGCACGTCGGCTGGGGAAAGGCTAGTCTTTAAGCTCGTCCAAAAAGCCTTGGCCGCAAAAGAGCTAACTCTGACCGCCGACTCCTTCGTCGGGCCCTTGCCGTTTAGCCTTATGGCCCGGAACGTGGCCTTGGCCGACCCAAAGGGCCGCTTTTTGGAGGTCAAAGCCCTATCGGTCGAAGTTAAACTCAATAAGCTTCTTTATTGGGTGGCCGTAGGCGAGGTTAGCTTGACCGAGCCCAATCTCCTGCGCCGGCCGGAGCTGGCGGCCGCCGAGACGGAAGATGACTCCGGCGGGGGCTTTTCCTTGCCCATTGGCCTTGAGGCGACCTTAAAGCTAACCGACGGCCGCCTGGCCGGGCTAGCCTTAAACCCAGAAAGGCCCGGGGCCCCAGCCCTAGTCGAGCTAAAGGGCGAGGGTCGCTACGACTCCGAGGATTTAAACTTTACCCTTGACGGCTCCGTTTTGGACGACGCCGGCCGGGGCCTCGTCATAAAGGGGGCCTTAGGCCACGAGGGGCCAGAGGCGGTCGAGAGCCTGATCTTAAACCTGGAGTTTCGGGACCAAGACGGCCAGCTGACCTTCCAAAGGCCCGATCTGCCTAGAAACCTCATCCTGACCGTCAAGGGCCAGGGGCCCTTAACCGACTGGCGCGGCAACGTTGAGCTAAGGGCCCAAGACGGCGAGCTAAGGCCCGACCCCCTGGCCCCGCCAAAGGCCTCGCCTAAGGCCGACCCAAGGTTGGTCTCCACGGCGGGACTGACCTTGGCGCCCTCGGCTTTGGCCATCGCCCCAAAAATCGAGGCCTCCCAGGCCCCAGCGGCCGACTCCCCGACTGTTCTAGCCGTGGACGCGTCTTCCGCGGCCAGCCCGGACGCGTCTTCCGCGGCCAACTCGGCCGCCTCGCCCGCCGAGGCCCAGGCCGTTCCCGCCCCCAACCCCCTGACCCCGCCAAGCCTTAGGACGACGGAGGAGCCGGTGGGGCCGGCTCCGCCGCCGGGCGTCTTGGCCCAGGCCAATATCGTTTTTAAAGGCCAGACCGGCCAATTGTTGGCCGACCTGGTCGAGGCCCCCCATTTCGCCTTGGAGCTGAGCGCGACTGGCCTGGTCAAGACGATCCCGGAAGAAAGCCGGCCCAAACTCCCCAACGTCCGGCCGCTGCCGCCCGAGGCTTCGGTGGGCCTTACGGCCACGGTGGCCACCAGCGACGGGAAAGAGTACCGAGGCCAAGCGAGCCTGGCCAGCCCCTTAGGGAGCTTAAGGGTCGCCGAGGTCGCGTTCGAGCCGACGGCGGCGGGGTTTTTGGCCGAGCTGACCGCCTATCTCGCCCCCGGCGAGCTGTGGGACCTGCCGGCCATGGGCTTTGAGCTGAAAGCCGAAGCCAATGCCCATGGCGAAAAACTGGAAATCGCCCGGCTGACCGTCAGCGGCGAGGGGCTGGCCAGCGAATTCGCGGCCCAGGTCGACCCCAAAAGCCAGGCCGCCAAGGCCAAAATCGAGGCCAAAAAAGACAGCCCCCTATACGCCCTTTTAAATAGGCTAGCCCCCCAGGATCGATGGCCCGGGGATCTGACGGTCGAGGCCGACCTGACCCGAGACCCCGAAAGCGGCCGTCTTACGGCCGAGGGCCAGTTGGCCTTAGGCGACCTAAACTCCCTTTTGCCGGCCTTTGGCGGGCCGATCGCGGCCAATTACGCGGTGAAAGGGACCCCAGGCGACCTTAGCTTTAGGCTAAACCTCGCCGGCCCCAAAATTGAGAACCAAGCCGGGCCCTTTACGGATCTAAAGCTGGCCGCGAGAGGCGACTACCGAGCCTTAGGCGAAACCGACGGCCTTAAGGCCGAGGTCTCGCTCTCGGCGGTCGCCCCCGCGGCCCCCTTAAAGCTGGAGGCCAAGGTCGACCTCGGCAACGGCCCCAACGGGCTCGACTTAAGCTTAGCCGATTTCGCCTTGGCCGCCCCGGGAATCAAGGCCCAGAGCCAAGGGCTGCGGTTGACCGTGGCCCCTGGCCAGGCCCCGCGCCTGGCCGGGGGCCTGACCGCCCAGGTCGTCGACTGGCCGGCCTTAGGGCGCTTGGCGGGCCTGAACATGTCCGGGGCCCCGGCCCATCTTGAGGCGAAGCTGGTCGAGGGCCCTAAGCCCGCGGCCGAGGTCGACCTGGACCTGCCGGACCTAAAGGTGGCCGACTTTTTGGCCGTGAAGGGCCTTAAGCTTAAGGTGGCCTCCCTAATGGCCGACCAGGCCCGCCTAACTTTGGATCTCGCCCAAGGCCCGGGCCGGATTGGGCCCATCGAGCTAAAAAGCGGGGCCATTAGCCTGGACGGGGCCGGCCTGTGGAGCGAGGGGCTGGCCGGGAGTCTTAAGGCCAAGTTTTTGGCCCCCCACGGCGAGCTGCTTAACTTAGAGGCCTCTTATAGCCTCAAAGACAAAAAAGCCGTCCTGAAAAAGCTTGTGGCCGCCCCGCCCCAGCTCAAAGGGTCGGTTAGCCTGACCCACGAGGCCCATTTGGATCTGGCCGACGGGGTTCAGCTCGACCGCCTGGCCCTGGCCCTAAACCAAGGCGGCCAAATCCAGCTGGCCGGCCAGGCCGGCGGGAGCGGGCCCTTGGCCGTCAAGCTCGCGGCCCAGGGGCTGCCCTTAAACTTTCTGGACCCCAAAACGGCCGATCTCCCGGCCGGCCAGGTCGACCTTAAGGCCGACTACCAGGCCGGGACCGGGGGCTCGTTCGACCTAAAAACCGTCCTAAACGGCCCACCCCGGCTGACCCTAAGCGCCGTCGGGGCCTTGGCCCAAAACGCCTTAAAAGGCGAGGCCAGGCTGTCCTGGCCCAACGCCTCCGAGCCGGTCAAGCTGGCCTTTAAGCTCCCGACCAGGCCGGCCGGGGATTTCGTGGCCCTCGCCGAAAACTCGCCCCTTGAGGCCGACTTGGCCTGGCGAGGGCCGGCCGCCCAATTGTGGTCCTTGACCGGCCTTGAGGACATGGCCCTCCGCGGCCAGGTCGACATAAAGGCCCGATCCCGCGGGACTTTGGCCCAGCCTAAGCCGGAGTTGGCCTTGTTTCTGGCCAAAGGGAGCTTGCAGGACCCCTCCAGCGGCTTGTCATTGTCCGATTTGAACCTTTCCGGCCACATAAACGACCAGGCCGAGATCAAGATCTTGGCCGAGGCCGGCGACGGCGGCCACGGCCGCTTGGCCTTGGAGGGGACCATCGACCCCAAGGCCTCGCCGCCTAACCTTAAAGCCAGGGCCCAACTGGACCGCTTAAGCCCCCTTCACCGCGACGACGTGACCCTGACCCTTTCGGCTCTGGCCACCTTGGAAGGCCCCTTTCAAGCCTTAAGGCTGACGGCCCGGGCCCTGGTGGAAAAAGGCGAGGCGTCCTTGGCTCAAGGGTTTGGCGGGCCGGCGGTCAAAACCTTGGACCTAGGGGCCAAAACCGACGCGCCCAGCTCGCCCTTGACCTTGGATCTAGCCGTGGAAATGCCCAACCAATTTTACATCCGCGGTCGGGGCCTGGACAGCGAGTGGCAGGGCCAGCTGCGCCTGACCGGGGCGGCCAACAAGCCGGCCATCGGCGGCTACATTCGGCCGGTCCGCGGTTACCTTGAGCTTTTGGCCAAGCAATTCATCATCGCCCAAGGGGACATCCGGTTCCACGACTCCACGGCCATAAACCCCTCCTTAAACATAGAGCTAAACCGCCAGACCAGCGAGATCCTGGCCATAATAAGGGTCTCCGGAACCAAGGACTCGCCTAAGATCAGCCTAGAAAGCCAGCCGGCCAGGCCGGCCGACGAGGTCCTGGCCCAGATCCTCTTCGGCAAAAACTCTTCCCAATTAAGCCGCCTAGAGACCCTGCAGCTGGCCAATAGCCTAAAGACCCTAACCGGCATTGTCCCCAAGATGGACCTCTTCGCCCCCTTAAACGCGGTCCGGGACACCTTGGGCCTGTCCGTTTTGCGCTTCGGGGAGACGGCCAGCGGGTCGGCCGACCAAAGGATCATGAAAGGCAACAGCTTTAGGGACAACCTCAACCTGGACGACGACGAGGAGTCCTCGGACTCGGCGGCTACCATCGAGGCCGGCAAATACATAAGCGACAGGGTCTACGTCGGCTTGGAGCAGGACTTAGGCAAGAACTCCACTGGAATCAGAATCGAGGTGGAGCTAACCCCTAACCTCAACCTGGAGTCCAAGACCACGACCCAGTCCAGCCGGGTGGGTTTGGGCTGGAAAAAGGACTTCTGAGGGGCCGGGAAATGGGGCGTGACGACGCCGGCGTCTATAAGGTTTGGCCTTTTGGCTTTTGATAGGCGAGGGCTATCCGATTAGGCTTAGGGAAAAAGGCTTCTAAACGGCCCCTATATATATGGTTATGGCCCTTGGCCGGAAAAAAGTTTCTCGACCGCCATGGATTTAGGCCCTAGGGACTTTAGGCCCTAGGGACTTTAGGCCGGGAAAAAGAGCGCCTAAAGCGGGGAAAGGGGACCCAGCCCCCCGACGTTTAGCCTTAAGGCTTTTTTAGGCTGAGAAATGGGCCTCGAGCGGCTGGGGTCAAGATGGTTTCGCGCGGCCGGCCATTTCGCGGTATTAAGGCCAAAGGTCGCCAATTGCCAAGAACGCTCTGGAACGGCTATAATGCCTCCCAATGGACTAATCTTTAGCTAAATTTCTCTCCCAAAGGAATAATGTCTAGATGCTGGCTGTTAACACCGGACACGTTCTAATAATCGACTACGGCTCCCAGTACACCCAGCTGATCGCCCGAAAAATCCGGGCGGCCGGCTACTACGCCGAGATTCTGCCGGCCGGCCTCCCCGTCGAGCCGGCCCTGGCCAAGCGCCCTGGGGCCTTAGTCCTCTCCGGCGGGCCGGACAGCGTCGACGCCCCAGGGGCCCCTCAGCTGGACGAGGCCCTCTTAGCGGCTAAGCTCCCCACCTTAGGGGTCTGCTACGGCATGCAGCTTTTGGCCCGAAGTTTAGGCGGGGAACTGGAATGCGAGACGGACGGCGGCGAGTACGGCCCGGCCGAGCTGACCCTGATGGAATACTCCCCGCTTTTCTCCGGCTTGAGCCAAACCTTCTCGGTCTGGATGTCCCACGGGGACTGGGTGAAAAAACTGCCGCCCGGCTTCGAGGCCATAGCCGAAACTAAAGCTCTGCCCTACGCGGCCATGGCCAACCTAGAGACGAGCGTCTTCGGCCTTCAGTTTCACCCCGAGGTCCACCATACCCAAGGCGGGGAGAGGATTCTCCAGAATTTTCTGACCTTAGCCAATCTGGAGCCCAACTGGCGGGTGGAGTCCTTCGTCGGCAAGACCGTTAAGGCCATCGCCGAGACCACGGCCGGCGGTCGAGTCTTGTTGGCCCTCTCCGGCGGGGTGGACTCGACCGTGACCGCGGCCCT
>JAITIH010000147.1 GCA_031279525.1 Deltaproteobacteria bacterium
GCCTCGTGGTCACTTGCCAAGACGAAAAGTCTCAATTGAAGAACAAGCAAAAAGCCATGACCGTCTTGCGAGCCAGCCTTTTGGACCGCCAAATCGCCGAGCGCGACCAGAAAATCAGCTCCGAGCGGCGCGAGCAGGTCGGCTACGGCGACCGGAGCGAGCGCATCCGCACCTACAACTTCCCGCAAGGCCGCTTGACCGACCACCGGGTGGGCCTGACCCTCTACCGCCTGCCGGAAATCATTAACGGGGACTTAGGCGAGGTCCTCTCGGCGGTCGGCTCGCACTTCGAGGCCAGGCTCCTGGCCAGCCGCGAAAATGACTGAGAAAGCCTGGGCCGCGGCCGATCTCCTCAAAACGGTGACCGACTTTTTGGGCCAGAAGGGCTTGCCCTCGCCTAGGCTGGAGGCCGAGATCCTTTTGTCCGAGGTTTTGGGTTTGACCCGGGTCGAGCTTTACGTCAATTTCGAGCGGGTCTTGACCCCAGAAGAGCTGGAAGACTACCGGGGCCTGGTCAGAAGACGGCTTAGCCACGAGCCTTCGGCCTACATCCTCGGCCGGAAGGAGTTTTACCTCCTTAATTTTAAGGTGACCCCGGACGTCTTGATTCCCCGACCCGAAACCGAGCTCTTGGTCGACGAGGCCCGCCGGTTGGCCGCCAAATTCCCGGCTCCTCGGATCGCCGACTTAGGCTGCGGCTGCGGGGCCATCGCCTTGGCCCTGGCCAAAAGCCTCCCCCAAAGCCAAATCCTGGCCACTGACGTCTCGCCCGAGGCCTTAGCCGTGGCCAAATTTAACGCCGAGGCCCTAAAGCTCGACAATCAGGTGGAGTTTCGCCAAGGGGACCTGATTGAGCCCTTGCTTGGTCGCTCCTTCGATCTTGTCTGCGCCAACCTGCCTTACGTGCCCCACGACGAAATCGCGACTTTAGAGCCCGACGTCCAAAAATTCGAGCCCCATTTGGCCCTTGACGGCGGCCCAGACGGCCTAAGCCTTTACCGCCGCTTGCTGCCAGAGGTCAAAAAAGTCTTGGCCCCCGGCGGGTACCTCTTAATGGAAATCCATCCCCCCACCTTTAGCGATCTGGCTAGCCTCGTCGAGACGGCGGGCCTAGGCCTGGCCCAAGCCATCCCCGATCTGGCCCGGGCCAACCGCCTGGCCGTGGCCCAAGCCCCACCGACGGCCTAAAGCCTCCCCCCTAAACCATCGCCCGGCCTTCTAGAGGGCTTGCTTAAAATTTCAATTGCTTTAGGTAACTAGTTTATTTTCCAGTTAAAATAGGCTATTTTACTATGGGGCGGAGCTAAATCTCCCCTTTACGTTTTTCGTTAACCTGGCCTTGGGCCGTCGCCCGGGCCGGACGGGTCCCCCATGGCGCTTTGGCGAATCCCCTGCCTCATCTTGGCCCTCGCTTTTTTGGCCCAGGCCGCCCACCTTAGCCGGGCCGCGGCCCAAAGTCCGGCTAGGCCCGACCCTAGCCTCATCTCCGTGGAGCTGGAGGCCACCTTAGCCGAAGCCCGCACCATCCTCCTTTCGGCCCAGGCCGCCGCCCTAGACCAGGACTACCGCCTCCAACTGGAAAAAGCCATGGTTCTTTATTACCAGGCTAGCCTTTATCAGCCGGAAGCCCCGGAGGTCTGGCTGCGCTTAGGGCGCCTAACCGAGATCCGGGCCCTTTGGGCCGCGGACGCTCAGGCCGGCGAGGAGCTCATGGAGGAAGCCCGGCGGCATTTCGCCCAAGCCGCCCGCTTAGGCTACGAAAAGGCCCACCCAACCGCCCCCGCCCTCAAAAACCGGCCCGCCGACCCGGCCGACCCCTTCGTGGCCGACCTTCTTTGGTCTTTTCGGTTAAAGCGCGGCGAGATCCCCTCCGAAGGGCTGACCGCCCACTACGCTTTCGAAGACTTTAACCACCTCTTTCTGCCTGGGCTATGGCGGGACCGGCGCTATGTTTTAATGGCCCAGCCCGACCTGGCCCTAAGGGCCCAGTTAACCGACCTTTTCCAAAAAGAGTTCGACGCGGCCTGGGCGGCCATGCCGTCGCAGATCTCCGACCCCAGGCCCGGCGCCCCCATCATAAAAAAAATAGACCTTCTTTTGGCCTGGTCCGAGACCCTCTTGGCCCTAGCCGCCGCCAAAGAGGCTAGCCCGCCGCCCCCCGCCCCGGCCGTCGACCTGGCCGCGAGCCAGGCGGCCGCCCAGCTGGCCGCCGCCGCCGCCAATCAGAGGCCCAAAGAGGCGACCGTCCAGTCGGCCGCCCCCGCCGCCAATCAGAGGGTCGAAAAGCCGACCGTCCAGTCGGCCGCCCCCGCCGCCAATCAGAGGGCCGAAGAGGCGACCGCCCGGTCGGCCGACCAAGCCCCAGATCCCATCGCCGACCGTTTAGCCGCCCGGGCGGCGGCCCTAGCCGCCAGCCAACTGACCGACCAAACGCCCGTCCAGACCCCCGGACCGGCGAGGGCCCAAAATGGCGATCCAGCCACCGAGCGGCGGGCCGACCAAACGACGGCCTTAGAACCCAGGTCGGCGGGCGACCAGGCGCTTAACCCCGCAGCCGACCGGACGACGGCCTCAGAGCTCGCCCAGGCGGCCGCTAAGGCCGCCAGCCAGTTCGGCGACCCTTCTGGGGCCGGCCAGGCGAGCGGCTTAACCGCGGGGCGAGCGCTTAATCAGCCGACCAACTCGGCCAACTCGGCTAACTCGGCCAGCCCAGCCAGCTCGGCCAGCCCAGCCAGCTCAGCCAACTCGGCCAACTCAGCCGCCGCTGGCCCGGCCTCTCGAGCGAGTGGCCCCCCGGCCAACCCGGCCCCGGCCAAAAGGCCGACCGCCGCCGCGTCTGCCCGGTCGGCGGCCGTGGAGCCGCCCTGGCCCGACCCCTTCCAGCGGGCTTTGAGCCTCTTCCCCCGGGCCCTGGCCCTCCCCTTAGCCGCGGCCGACCTCGACCGCCTCTTGAGCCGCTTAGGCCAGGCCGAGCCCTTAGCCCCGGACCCGGCCACGCGGGAGGCCTTGTGGGCTTTGGCCGACCAGGCTTACGCCCGGGCCGTAAAAGCCCGCGGGGCCGACCCCGCCGTCTGGGCGGCCTGGGGCCAGGACTATTACCGCCGGGCCGACGCCCTGGCCGACGACCGGCTCTGGGCCCTGGCCCAGGCCGAGGCGGCCAAGAAGTTCGCGAAGGCGGTGGAGCTAAGCCCCGAAAAGGACCGGGCCCAAAACGAGTGGGGCCGGGTTTTAGAGCGTCAGGCTTACGTCGCGAGCCAGGCCGCCGCCGCGAGCCCTGGCCTGCGGCCCGCGGCCCTAGGCCAGGCGACCTCTTTAGCGGCCGGGCCGCCCAACCAGCGATACAAAAAAACTTTGGCAATGGCCCAAGCCCACTACCAGTTGGCCTGGGACCTGGGGGCCAAGTACGACGCGGCCGAAAGCCTCGGCCGGGTTAGCGTTCTCTTGGCCTTTGAGGCCCAAAGCCAGGCCGAGTTCGAGAGCCTTTTTCAGAAGGCCGCCCAACTAGGCCGCCTAGCCGTCCGGGCCTCGGACGGCCCGGCCGGGGCCTGGCTGGCCTGGGCTCAGAGCCTTTTGGCCTTTCGGGGCAAAAGCCTCCCGCCCGCCTTTCGGGAGCTGGTCTTAGCCGAGCTCTTCGCGGCCTTTAACCATTACCTGCGCTCCAACCCGGAGTCCGTCCCCCGGCTCATTGAGCTAGCCGACGTGGTCTGGTCCATAGCCGCCCAGTTCCCCGAGGCCCAAGACCAGGCTCTAAGTCTATTAATCGACGTCTGCCGCCGCTTAGCCCGCTTAGACCCCGCCGAGCCGGGCTACGGCTTCGCCTTGGGCTTGTCCCTCTACGCCCAGCTGGCCAACCGGCCGGCCTGGCCCGACGACCCGGCCGTGACCGCGGACCTTACGGCCAAAAAAGCCTTCCAAGAGGCCTTGGCGGCCTTTTTGGGGAGCTTAGAGAGCTTGTCCCTGTGGCGGCCGGCCGCCGCCTTGGCCCCGCCTGGCCAGGCCCAGGCTTACGAGCCCTTGCGGTTTTTGGCCCCGGAGGTCGGCCAGGCCTGGGTCTACGCCCCGGGGGCCACCTTTCAGGAGCGGCTAGCCTCGGCCCTAAACCGGCCGGTCTGTCGCCTTTTGTCCATGGCCCGGCCCGAGGGTCTGCCGCCTTGGTACCAATTCCAGCTGGCCTCCTTCCTGCGCCTCGCCGCGGCCACCGGCTATCCGCCGCCGGAAGAGCAGATGGCTTACTGGCGCCTGGCATTGCGCTACTTGCGCCTGGCCCGGGCCCGAGAGGCCGACAACCCCGACTTAGGGCTCATCATGGCCGAGGAGGGCTTGGTCCTAGCCGAGCTTAACCTTTTAAACCCCGCCCCAGACCCGGCCCTGTTGCGTGAGGCCGAAAACCTGTGGAACGGGGCCGAGAAAATCGCCCCTGGCTCCAGCCACTACGCCCGGGCCCGCTGGGCGGCCTGGCGGGGCGACCTTAACGAGCTGAAAAAGTCCTTGGCCCACCCGCCGGCCTGGGAGGACAGCTTGGTCTGGCCCAGCTTCCAAAGGGCCATGAGCGACCCGGCCTTTAAGGCTTACCGCGAGGAAAACTGGCTCAAGGCGGCTTGGCACGGCTATAGTCGTTGACTATCGCGCAAGCTTTTGTAAGAATAAAAGGATCGGTTTTTTAAGGAAGATTTTTCATTATTGGCTTAGCCGACGGCCGCTTTTCGGCTTAACGCGTCGGAAAGCCCGCCGGCCCGGTTCCCCTTGGCCTTAGGAAGGCCCATAGGGCTCCGCCGGCTTTTTAGGGGGCCGCCAATCCCTTAAAAGAGTCCATCGGCCGCCTTAAGGCGCGGCCAAACCTGAGCTAACCGGAGCGACTTGGCCGAATATGACCTCCATTCAATGCTTGGTGACCGGCGGGGCCGGCTTCATCGGTTCCCACTTGACCGAGGCCTTGATTGGCTTGGGCCTCGGGGTCAGGGTTTACGACAGCCTCCGCTCCGGCCGCCTGGAAAACCTTAGGAAAGTCCAAAACAAAGTCGAGTTCGTCGAAGCCGACGTCCTAGACCCCGCGGCCTTGGCCCAGGCCATGGCCGGGACCCAGGTGGTCTTCCACCTGGCCGCCGTGACCAGCGTGCCGGAGAGCTTAAAGGACCCCAGCCTTTACCTGCGGATCGACGGCCAAGGGACCTTCGCCGTTTTAGAGGCGGCGGCCCAGGCCGGAGCCAAGCGGGTCGTCTTGGCCTCCACCTCGGCCGTTTACGGGGACGGGCCCTGCCCCCAGGTCGAGACCCAGGCCCCCCAGGCCGACAACCCTTACGCCGCGGCTAAGCTTTTAGGGGAAAACTTAGGCCTTTACTACCAAAAGTCCCGGGGCCTGGAAGTCATCTGCTTAAGGCTCTTTAACGTCTATGGCCCCCGCCAGGGCTTATGCGCCGGCGAGGCCTCAGTCATCGACCTCTTCGCCCAGGCCGCCTTAGCCGGCCAAAGCCCAGTCGTTTTCGGCGACGGCGAGCAGACCAGGGACTTCGTCGAGGTCCGGGACGCGGTCCGGGCTTTCGTCCTAGCCGGCCGATCCCCCTACCCCAGGGCCGGGATCTTTAACGTGGGCACGGGCCAGGCCGTCTCCATCAACCATTTGTGCCGCCTACTCAAGGAACTGGTCCCCTCCCTCCCTCCGCCGACCTACGCGCCGCCTAGGCCCGGCGACAGCTTTCAGTCCATGGCCGCCACGGCCAAGGCGGCCAAAGTCCTCAAATTCTCGGCCCACATCGACGTCTGGGAGGGCTTGGCCTCTTTTCTGGCTTACCAGGCCGCGGGAAAAAAAGCCGCCGCCTCGTGAGGCC
>JAITIH010000199.1 GCA_031279525.1 Deltaproteobacteria bacterium
CCGAGTCTTTCGGCCAAGGCCACCGCCTCCTTAAGCTCATCTAGGGTCATGTTGTCTAAAAGCAAGGCGTCGGCCCCGGCCTCTAAGGCCGCCTGAGCTTGGTCCAGGCGGTCGACCTCGACCTCGACTTTAAGGCCGTGGGCGGCCCCGGCCTTGGCCTGGGCCACGGCCTCGGCCACCGACCCGGCCGCGGCCAGGTGGTTGTCTTTAATGAGGATCCCGTCGAAGAGGCCAAACCGGTGGTTATGGCCGCCGCCGTGGGCCACGGCCGCCTTTTCCAAGGCCCTTAAGCCAGGGGTGGTTTTCCGGGTGTCTAGAAGCTGAGGCGGGTTAGGACCCCCGCCTAGGGCTTTAACGTACTGACTAGTTAAGGTGGCCACCCCGGAAAGGCGCATCAAAAAGTTTAAGGCCACCCGCTCGGCGGCCAAAAGGCTCCTAGCCGAGCCCGAGACCTCGGCGGCCGGATCCCCTGGGCTCAATAAGTCCCCGTCCTGGGCCAAAAGCCTCACCTTGACCGTCGGATCGACCAGCCGAAAGGTCGCCCGAAAGGCTTTAAGTCCCGAAAGGACTAGGCTTTGGCGGGCCCTGGCCTGAGCCCGGCCTATGGCGTCTTTAGGGACGGTTAAGCGGCTGGTCGCGTCGCCCGGGCCTAAATCCTCCCAAAGGGCGAGCTCAATTAGCTTTAGGCTAACCCGATCTAAGCTCATGGGGCCATATCCTTTAAGGCGGCCAAGGATTTAGCCACGGCCTTGGCCCTAGCCTCCATCTCGGCCACGCGCTCGCGGGTCTCCTCGACCACCTCGGCCGGGGCTTTGGCCACGTACTGGGGGTTAGCCAGCTTGCCCTTGGCCTTGGCCAGGTCCTTGGCCAGCTGGTCGGCCTCCTTATTGAGCCGCCCCGCCTCGACCGTTAGGTCGACGTGCCCGCCCAAGGGAGTCCAGACCTCGCCCCAGGCCAGGACCGTGAAGGCCGCGTCCCGGGGTTTGACGGCCCCCTCCGGGGCCGCGGTCAAGCTATCGGCGCCCATGAGCCGCAATAAAATGGGGGCGTATTCCCGCAACAAGGCCAAAAGGGTTGGGTCCTCGACCCTCGCCAAAGGGGCGACCTTGGCCCCAGGCGGGACCCCGAAGTCGGCCCTCGACGAGCGGACGGCTTTGACCACGTCCGTCAAAAAGCCTATCTGGGCCTCGGCGGCCAGATCCGGCTCGCGGCCGTCGGCCCCGGGGTAAGCCCGCTTCATGAGAAAGCCGCTGGCTCCTGGGATCTTGGCCCAGATCTCCTCGGTGACGAAGGGAATTATGGGATGGGCCAAGGCCAAAACCTCGGCCAAGGCGGAAAGTAAGCTTTCGCGGGTGGCTTTAATGGCCTTTTGGTCTTGACCGAAAAGGATGGGTTTAACCAGCTCCAAATACCAGTCGCAAAACTCGTCCCAGACGAAATGGTAAATAGCGTCGGCCAGCCGGTCGAAGGCGAACCCCTCCAAATGGGCCCGGGCTTGGGCCGCGACCCGGCCTAGGCGGCTTTTGATCCAGCGATCGGGGAGCGAGGCGTCCGATATAGGCGCCTTGAAGCCGGCCGGCCCCTCTTCCAGGCGCTCCTCGCCTAGATTAGTAAGGACGAAACGGGCCGCGTTCCACAGCTTATTGACGAATTTGCCGTAACCGGCCACCCGGCTGGCCGAGAGCTTTAGGTCCCGACCCTGGCCGGTCTGGGCGGCCAAGGTGAGGCGAAAGGCGTCGGCCCCGTGCTCGTCGACGACCACCAAAGGGTCGATGGCGTTGCCTTTGGACTTGGACATTTTCTGGCCCTTGGCGTCGCGCACCAAGGGGTGGAGGACCACGGCCCGGAAGGGGGCCTGGCCAGTGGCCCAAAGGCCCATCATCATCATCCGGGCCACCCAAAAAAAGATGATGTCAAAGCCGGTGACCAAGACCGTGGTCGGGTAATAACGGGCGTAATCGGCGGTGGCCTCGGGCCAGCCTAAGGTGGAAAAAGGCCACAAGGCTGAGGAGAACCAGGTGTCCAAGACGTCCGGGTCTTGGGTTAAGGGCCCGCCCTGGCACTTGGGGCAGCGGTCCGGGTCCTCGCGGCTAACCGTGGTCTGGCCGCAGGCCTCGCAGCGCCAGGCCGGGATCCGGTGGCCCCACCACAGCTGCCGGCTAACGCACCAGTCGCGGATGTTGTCCAGCCAATCGAAATAGGTTTTTTCCCAGCTGGCCGGGTAAAACCGGGTTCGGCCGTCTAAGACGGCTTCTTTGGCTTTTTGGGCCAAACCGGTCGTCTTGACGAACCACTGCCGAGAGACTAAGGGCTCCACCGTGGTCTGGCAGCGGTAGCAGACGCCCACGGCGTGGCTTAAGGGCTCGACCTTGGCCAAAAGCCCTCGCTCGCTAAGATCGGCCGCCGTCCGCCGCCGGGCCTCGTCTAGCCCTAGGCCGGCGTAGGGCCCGGCCGCGGCGGTGAGGATTCCTTTCTCGTCTATGGCCTTAATCACGGGCAACCCGTGGCGCTGGCCAATCTGAAAGTCATTGTGGTCGTGGCCCGGGGTCACCTTTAAGGCCCCGGTCCCGTAGGCCTGGTCGACGTAGTCGTCGGCGATAATGGGGATCT
>JAITIH010000219.1 GCA_031279525.1 Deltaproteobacteria bacterium
TTCCGCAAGGAAGCCATTAGGGCGGCTTATCGTTTTATTAAGCCAATGGGGCCCCTAAAGCCGCGGGAAAGAACGCCTTTAGGAGGCTTCTTGACGATTAAGCTAAGCGCCATCTCTAAGCCTTCCGCAAGGAAGCCATTAGGGCGGCTTATCGTTTTTTAAGCCAATGGGCCCCTCAAAAGCCGTGGGAAAGGACGCCTTTAGGAGGCTTCTTGACGATTAAGCTAAGCGCCCCCTTTAAGCCTTCCGCAAGGAAGCCATTAGGGCGGCTTATCGTTTTATTAAGCCAAATGGGCCCCCTAAAGCCGCCGAAAGGAAGCCTTTAGGAGACTTTGAGTTTTAAGCCGTTTAAGGGTTCGGTCCAGAGGGGAGTTTGGGCCAGGACGTTATAGCTTTCGAGCAGATCTTGGGCTAGGTGGTTTTCGATGGTGACGTTGGGCCGCAGATCCCGCTCGGCTAAGAGCTCGCGGACCTTGTCGTAATCGATGAGGCCTTGGCCTAAGGCCCGGTGCTGGTCGCCTTCTCCGTTATTGTCGTGGACGTGGGCGTGGCGGAGTTTGGACGCGGCCTTGTCCAGCCAGAAGTCCAGGTTGTCCCAGTGGCGGCCCATGGCGTAGTGGAACCAGTGGCCAAAGTCCAGGCAGAAGCCGGCCCTGTCCTCTAAGCGATCTAAGAGGGCTAAGATGGGCTCCGGCGAGTGTTCGTGGGTGTTTTCCAGGCACAGGCTGGCCTGGGAGGAGCCTAAGACGGCCGACCAGACCGAGACCGAGCGCTCCAGCCAACTTTGGCCCGGCGACTGGCTTAAGCTGGACAGATTGTCGCGCTTAAAGCCAGGGTACTTCTTGGGGCCCAAGACCGAGTCGGTCAGGCTTTTAAAGGAGGGGTGGGCTATAAAGTGGTGAGGCCGGTAGAGATTGGCCGTCTCCACGGCTTTTAAGATCTTGTCCTTTTTAACGGCGAAGCCCTCGCCCCGCCCAAAGTCCAGGCCCCCGTAGGGTAGGTGGACGGCGGCCCCGGGGAAGTGGTCAAGGACGATTTGGGCCAACTCCCGGTGCCGCTTGTAAGAAAAAGCGGTCCAGCCCGACTCGAAGTTGATCTCGGGCAAAAGCCCTAGCCTCTTGAGGAGGTTAAAGCTCTCGCCGGCCGGGTCGATGGCTCTTAAAAATAAAGTGGCGTAAGTCATGGTCAAGAAAATCATTTACCTCTTGGGGCGCCGCTTAAGGTCGTAAGATAAGGGCGGCGCCATACCGTATCAGGAATATAAGGCTGGCTTCGACGGTCCGCAAGGGCCATTTTGGGAAGGCCTTCTAAGGCCAGAGGCTTTTTGGCGAGATCAAGACCCCTTTTTAGGGAAGCCGGGCTGGCCGGATGGCCTTAAGGCGGGGCCTAAACCTTTTTGGGGCCTTTTTGGCTTTAGCCGCTAACGGCCCGCAGGGCGGCCTTAATGACGGTCTCAAGATCGGCGTCGTCGGCGAGTTTAAGGCCGCGGATGGCTTTTTCCGCCTCGGAGCGGGAGTAGCCTAAGTTAATGAGGGCCAAGGCCGCCTCGTCTAGGGCCTGGGCTTTTTTGGGGCCTTTGGGGCCGGCCGGCCCGGCCATGGCCGCAAGCCTTGGGGCCTTGTCTTTAAGCTCCACTAACAGCCTTTCCGCGGTTTTAGAGCCAATGCCCTTGATGGCGGCCAAGGAGGCCAAATCTTGGTTAATGAGGATATGGGCAAGATCTTTAGGCTCAAGGGACGAAAGGACGGCCAGGGCCAGGCGCGGGCCCACCCTAGGGACGAAAGTGAGAATGTCGAAGGCCTCCCTTTCGGCCGGGGCCAGAAACCCGAAAATTTCCCAGCTTTCCTCGCGGATGACGAGCCTAGTCAGAACGACGGCTTCCGCGGGGGGCTCGGGCAAGGCTAAAAAGGCGGGGATGGCCAGCCGCACCCGAAGGCCAAAGCCGCCGACCTCAATGACCGCTTGGCCGGCCTTTTTCTCGATTACCCGCCCTCTTATACGATCTAGCATTGAGATTCCTTTCAAGGAGAAGTAAAAAGTTCGTAAAAATTGGGGGTCAATATGGGCCGTCGCCGCCCCTTAAGAGCTCTTAAGGCCAGGCCTAACGCGCGAGGCCAAGGCCAAAATGGATCGCCCAAAACAAACGAAATAAGCCGGCGCGCCGTTATAACCGACAAGCTGTCATAGATAAAATAGTTGTAATATTAAAAATTTTAATTAACATAAGATATTAATTAAAAAAAGCGGCTGGTTGAGCTAATTAAGGCGAGAGGCCAGCGGCGAGGCCCGGGCGGCTGGCCAACGGTCGAGATGAGCGGCCTTTAGGGCTTTATCTGGGGCCATAATACGCCTTGCGCCACCAAATGTCCAATTAAGGCGAGCCTTAGGCCAATGGCGGCCTTATGGCTTGAGGCGACCGCCGGTGAGGTTAAATTTAGGCCAGGGCCGGCCCTTTTGGCTAGATCCATGGCCTTGGGCGAGCGGGAACGCCTGAATAGGTTGAATTTGGCCCTTATACGAACTATCGTTAGTAACAATGTCTGGCCGTCCCTAAAACCGAAAAAAGACCGATCTCTGGCTAGTTGGCGAACTTCGAGAGGCCGCATCGGGCCAGAAGGCCGGGCAGGTGTATAACGATCGTTAGTACAGATGTCTGGCCAAAAAGAGCCTCGCCTGGTCAAAGCGTCGGTAAAGCCAAAAGCCTTGGCCAAGCCAGGGCTTTTGGGGCGGCTTAGGGAAGAAAAACGGCTTCGGGAAGAAAATAGACCCTGGCCGCTTATCGCTCGGCCACCTTGTAGCCTAAGGCGGCCAGATCGGCTGGGGTCATCTCGCTCCATTTGGGGGATTTTCCTGATTTGCCGGGAGCGGCGGGGCCGCTCGCGGCTAGGCGGGTTTTCTGGCTGGCGTGGCAGATGGCCGCGGCCAAAGCGTCCGAGGCGTCGGGGGCGAACTCGGCCGCCGAGCCCAATATTTGCCGAACCATATAAGCCACCTGGGACTTTTCGGCCCGGCCATGGCCGGCGACCGCGCTTTTAATCTGGCCGGGGGCGTACTCGAAGACCGGCAGGTCTAAAAGGGCCGCGGCCAGGACGGCCACGCCCCTGGCCTGGGCCAGGCGCAAGGCCGAGCGGGGGTTTTTTAAGGTAAGGACGTCTTCGATGGCCACCGACTCGGGCCGATATTTTAGGATAACCTCGGTTAAACCCAGATGGATGTGGGCCAGGCGCTGAGGGAACGGCCAGGCGGCCGGGGCCGAGACTCGG
>JAITIH010000279.1 GCA_031279525.1 Deltaproteobacteria bacterium
AATCCGCATGCTCGGTGCGGAGGGAGGGGAGGGGCAACCCTTCCCTACCCCTATTAAAAAAACAAAAAAATAGTAAAAAATTATTTAAACAAAGGGCTCGAAAAAAAGATTTACCCTATCCGCGTAGCCTAAGTCCTTGAAAAAAACCGAAAAATCGCAGGATTTGAGGGTTTAACGCGGGGAGGGCCTCAAGGCGAGCTTGGGCGCGGGGCGGCCGGGCGGGCGATCCAGACGATGAAGATCAAGAAGATAAAGGAATAAGAGCACAATTGAAAAATTTCGTTGGCCGCGACGATAAACCCCTGATTGGTTATCTGCCTTTCCAGGTAGCCCATGGCCTGTTCTTGGGTCAAGCCTAAGCCCGTCATGCGCTCCAGGCCTTCGGCGACCAAGGGGTTTAAGTCGTCGACGAGGCCGGTCAGGCGAACGTGGTGAACGGCTTCCCGCCTTTCCCACATGGTGGTGAAGAGGGAGGTCCCAATGGCGCTGAAAAGGGTGCGGGAGCAGTTGTAGACCCCCGAGGCCCCGGCGATTTTAGTGGGGTCCATGCCGATAAAGGCGAGGCTGGTGATGGGCACGAAAAAGCAGCCCAGGCCAATGCCCTGGATCAGCTGCGGGATGAGGACGTATTTGATGTCCATGTTAGGCGAAAACCCGGTGCGCATGTGCATAGTCGTGGCGAAGACCGCGAAACCGACGGTGATGACGACGCGCATGTCGAGATATTTCGAGTAGTGGCCGATCAGCGGCAACATGACGATGGCCAGGATGCCAATGGGGGCGGTGGCTAGCCCGGCCCAGGTGGCCGTATAGCCATACCTCGTCTGGAGAAGCAGGGGGATGAGCACCACCGTCCCTAAATAAAGCATCATGCCCAGGCTGACTAAGGCGACGCCCACGGAGAAATTGCGGTACTTAAAGAGCGACAGGTCAATTAAGGCGTTTTTATTGCCTTTTTCCCAGACGATTAAGAAAAAGAGGCCCAAAGCGGCGATCGCGCCCATAACCCGGATAGTGGGGGAATTAAACCAGTCGAGGTCTTTCCCTAAATCCAGGGTCATCTGCAAGGTCCCCACACCTAAGGCCAAAAGCCCAAAGCTTATCGCGCTCCAGTGGGGGTGGGAGATCTTCGTCTCCCGGCCGGCCAGAGCTTGGTTGGCCAATAAAACCGCTACCACCCCGATGGGGACGTTTATGAAAAAAATCCAGCTCCAGTGGTAGTTGTCGCTGATGTAGCCGCCCATGATAGGCCCAAAAACCGGGGCCACGGAAACGGTCATGGTCCACAGGGCCAAGGCCATGACCTGTTTTTCCCTAGGGTAGTTGTTCATCAAAAGGGACTGGGCCAGGGGGATCATCGGCCCACCCACGGCCCCTTGAGCGATCCGAAAAATCACTAAGGTCGTTAGATCCTTGGACAGGCCGCAGGCCATCGAAAAGCCCTCGAAAAGGGCGACGGACCACAGAAAGAGCCTTTTTTCCCCGAAGCGTTGGCCCATGCGGCCGGTTAGGGGCAGAATGATGGCGTTGGCCACGCTATAGGAGGTGATGATCCAGGTGCCCTGGGAGTAAGAGGCCCCAAGGTTGCCCGAGATGGTCTGGACGGCCACGTTGGCGATGGTCGTGTCCACCACTTGCATGAAGGTGGCCAAAGGCAGGGCGATGGTCAAAATGATCAGTTGGGCGCCCGCTAGCGGCTCGAACAAAGGAGCCCGGGTTATCCCGCTCATAAGGGGCTCTCGGCTAGATCTGGATTCAGGCGGCCTTGCCAGAGGTCGTCGCTTTCGGCGAGGTTTAAGGTCACCATGGCCTCGATCTCTTGATCGATTTCCGTAAAGTCGGCCTCCACGGCCTCGGCCCGGCTTTCGGCGGCGAAGGGCGGCAAATCCACCGTCGGCTCGGTTAGAAGCGCCTCCACCCGGCAAGACAGGCCCAAAAGGAGCGGGAATTCGGCGACGCTTTTTGGGTCGAGCAATATTCGGACGGGGACCCTTTGGACCACCTTAATCCAGTTGCCCGTGGCGTTTTCTGGGGGCAACAGGGAAAAGGCGCTGCCGGTGCCGGCCGACCGTCCGGCCACCACGCCTCGGTGAACGACCGAGCCGCCGTAAACGTCGGCTTTGACCCGAACTTGGAGGCCGGGTTTTACGTTTTTGAGTTGGCTTTCCTTAAAGTTGGCGTCCACCCAAATCTCGTCCAAGGGGGTCACGAGCATTAAAGGCGCGCCCGCGGCCACCAGGGAGCCGACCTGGGCGGTCCGGCGAGCCACCCGGCCGGTGGCCGGGCTGCGGATTTCGCAGCGCTTAAGGGCCAGCCAGGCCTCTTTTAGCTTGGAGGCGGCCGCCCGCACTTGGGGATGCTCGCGCAAGGGCCTAGACCCTAAAATATGCTGGGAAGACCTTAACTCGGAGCGGGCGGCCTTAAGGTTGGCCCTAGCCACGTCGGTCTGGTTCCGGTAGCGCTCCACCTCCTCGGCCGTAACCGAGGTGCCGGCCTTTAGCTTTAGCCGACGCTCGTAGTCGTTCTTGATCATTAAAAGCTCGTTTTGGCGAGCCTCGATCAGGGCCACGAGCCGGTCGCGCTGGGCGTTTAGGCTGGCCACCTGGCGGACGGCGTTGGCCAGGTTTTCTCGGGCCTCTTCCACGGCCAAAGTCGCGTCGGCGGGGTCTAGGACGACTAAGAGCTGCCCGGCCAAAACGTCGTCGGTGTTGTCGACCAATATTTCCAGGATTGTCCCGGAGGTCCGGGGGGTGACGCGGATCTGACGGCCGTTGACGTAGGCGTCGTCTGTGGTTTCCAGCGGCCTTAAAAAGATCAGCCAGTAGGCGAAAGCGACCAGGCCAAGGCCTAAGACTACGAAGATGGCCTTAACGATAGGCTTTAATCGGCGTCCTTGGGGCGGGGCCTCGCCTGAGACGGGCGCGGGGTTGGTCGGCCGGTCGCTCATGCCGGTCCTCCTTAACGAAAAAAGGCCATCGCGCGACTGGGCGCGGGCGCGGCTAAGCGTAAAAATCGTCAGCTTACCCGATGAGAAAAAATTAAAAAAACCTAAAACTCGCCTCGGCCGAGCTGGGCCCCTAAGGCCTCTTAAAAGGCCCGGCCTCATCGGCTATAGAGACTTTTTTTAGCGTATTTCGCGCTGGACAGATCTTGGGTCCCCAATGGCTAGATAAAATGGCCATAGGAAACGGAAATGAAC
>JAITIH010000280.1 GCA_031279525.1 Deltaproteobacteria bacterium
GGCGCTTTCGCGCGCGCGAAACTGACTTTTGTGGCGTTAAATTTTCACCAGAAGGCCTTAAAAATTTTTGGTCGACCTTTCTCCTTTATTCAAAAAAAGGGGTTTTCGCGAGGGCGTCAATAAAAGCGCTTTTACAAATCTAGGCCGCGTTTAGCGGGGTTTTTCGCTTTTATTCCGTGGTCAAGGGTCTTCGCCCAGGCGAGGCGCCTTCGCCTTAGGTCGCGAGCGGCGGCGAAAAGAGCAAAAATCCGCTAGGCGGCCGGCGGCCGTCATGGACCAAAGTTTAGGGCTTCCGACGTTTAGGATAAAACCGAAAGGAGAGAAAAAAGCGGTTGTTCGTAGCGCTTTCCCGGCAAACGCGGCGGCGACGCCAACGCGACGACGCCGCGCTACAATAGTTAATATGGCCTTACGCCAATAAAATAACGCGGAAGCCGCCTCTTCGCCGAAATTATGGTATTACGCATACCGTATAATATAGCGGCTCCAAGGGGCCAGACGGCCGGGAGGCGCTAGGGAGCTCCTTAGGGGCCAAGCGGTTTTTTTAACCAGCCGCCAAGGCGGCCAGGGTCTCCGTCAGGACTCGCCCCACCGCAATCTGAGCCATGCAGACAAAGTCCTTAGGGCAGACCTTCCGGAAGCACGGGGAGCAGGGAGCCGGCGAAGCTAGGTTCCGGGCTTTAGGCCCGTAAGCCCCGGTCCTTTGGCTACAGTTGGGGCCGTAAAGGGCCACGGTCGGCCGACCGGCGGCCACGGCCACGTGAAGGGGCCCGGAGTCGGAGCCCACGACCGCCCGACTTAAGCTAGCCAAAGCCATGAGCCCTCTTAGGTCGGTGGCCCCGGCCAAGTTGACCCAAGGAAGCTCAGGGGCCAGGTCCATGACCTTTTGGCACAGCCCCTTTTCGGCCGACCCGCCGCCTAAGACCAAGCCTAGGCCTTGGCGGGCCAGGGCCTGGCCTAAGGCGGCGTAGTTTTCCGGGGGCCAAAGCTTGGTGGCCCAGCTGGCCCCGGGATAAAAGACGACCCTAGGCTCGGCGCAGCCTTGGCTTAAGAGGGTCTGGCTTAAAGCCGCCCTTTGGGGCGAAAAGTCGGGCAGGGGAAAGGCCAACCCCTCGGCCACGGGGCCTAGGTAGCGGACCACGTCAAGATACCGCTCCATGACGTGGCCTTGGGCCTGGGGGCCCTTGACCCCCTGGGAGACCAGAAAGCTGGCCTCCCGGGTCTCCCAGTAGGCCAGACGCCGCTTGGCCCCGGCCCAGAAGGCCACTAGGGCGCTTTTGGCCAGAGCTTGAAAGTCAATGGAAAGGTCGTAGCGACCCGCCTTTAGTTTGGCCCGAAAAGCCGCCAAACGCCGCCAGGACCGCCTAAGGGACCTTAGGCTTAGCTCATTTCTGGGGAAGGCTATTATCTCGTCTAAGGCCGGCGGCCCCGGGAGCAGAGGCGCCAGGCTCTCCTCCACCGCCCAATGAATCGTGGCCCGCGGGTAAAGGGCCCTTAAGGCGGCCAAGGCCGGGAGGGCGTGGACGACGTCGCCCAAGGAGCTCATCTTAACTATTAATATGCGGCGAGGCTCGGGCGGGGCGGGCTGAGGCGGCGACTGGCTAAAATAAATCACGCGCCCCCCGATCAACGCGGCGCCCCGGGGCCATAAAAAAAGGCCCCGGCTGGGGGCAAGGGAGGCCAAAATGGCTTTGGGGCGCGATCTTTATGGAAAAAATATCTTTTCTCTCTTGACAAACGCTTTCATGGCGCCTAAATTTACTGGTGGCTAGAGTTGGCCTAAACTGGCGTCCAGCCTGTTGACTACTAATTAAGAGTCGATTAATATAATCTATATTGCCAGGGAGTGGAAACATGCCTCTCTACGAATATGAGTGCCAAAATTGCCATCAGGTGACCGAAGCGCTTCAGAAGTTCTCTGACCTGCCTCTATCCGTTTGCCCTAAGTGCGGCGGTCAATTGTCGAAGCTGATGAGCCTCAATAGTTTCTCCCTCAAAGGAAGCGGTTGGTACGCCACCGACTACGCCGCCAAACCGAGCCCGGACAAAGTCGGGTCGGACAAAAATACCGGCGACGGCGCCAAAAAGGCCGATTCGAAAGCGGGAATTTCCGCCCCAGCCGCCGTCCCCCCGACGACCAAGGCTTAACCAAGTCGGAGGCGGGGGCCAAACCGAAAGCCCTTAAGGCCCGTTTTCCTCTCTAAATCCCGACCTCCAGTTCTGGCCCTCATAAACGCCCTGGAATTTTATTGCCGGGGCGTTTATTTGACCATTCCCTTTCTCTTAGGGCCTTACCTAATCTTATGGCCTTCCCTTACTGGCCATTACCCGTCTATTTAGGCCTTCCCTTACCGGGCCCAGCCCTTCTTTTAAAATCTTTTCCTTTCCGGCCCAAAGACCTTCTTTTAAGGTTTTTTCCCGGCCCCTCGCCTTTCGGCGCCTTTCCCTTTAGCCCATTAAAAACCAAAAAAAAGTCCTAAAGACGAACATAGGGAAATTTGGCGACCTTAGGAAGGCCCCTAAAGGGCCCTTAGGGCGGCCCCAAGGAATATTGGGCGGCCTTATTTGGCGAGCGGGGCAAAAATTCTTTAAGCCAGGGCGCTAGCCTTTTTTGGTCTCGCGCCCTAAAGCTCAGCGGCCAGGCCCCAAAGGCCACAGGCGTTAAGGGGCCCTAAAGTGGGGGGTTAACGGCCCGCGGGGAGGGGCGCTCTTATTTTGGCGACAAGATCATGATCATGGACTTACCCTCAAGGCGAGGCGTATTTTCGGGCTGCCCGGTCTCGGCCACGTCCCGGATGACTCTTTCCATCAGGTCCCGGCCCAGGTTGACGTGGGCGATTTCTCGGCCGCGGAACATCAAGGAGACCTTGATTTTGTTCTTTTCGGCCAAAAATTTCCGAATATTGCGGAGTTTGAACTGGTAGTCGTGCTCGTCGGTCTTGGGGCGGAACTTGACTTCCTTGATCTCAATGACCGTGGATTTCTTCTTGGACTCGGAGCTTTTCTTGCTCTGTTGGTATTTATACCGCCCAAAATCCATGATCCGGCACACCGGCGGGTCCGCCTCCGGGGCCACTTCGACCAGATCCAAGCCCGCCTCGATGGCCGAGTTTAAGGCCTGACTCAACGGCAGGATGCCCAGTTGCTCCCCTTCGTCGGTGATAACCCGCACCTGATGGGCCCTGATCATGCCGTTAACGTTAATCCGCTTGTTGTCCGATTCTTTTCTCTTGCCGTTAATGTGCGCACCTCTCTTAGTTGACGGTTAAGCTTAAGCCCGGGGGGGCGTCAGTCCCAGGCGGGCGGCGAAGCCTCAGCGTTGAGTAAACCCACGGTCGCCTCAAAATCCATGGGCCCCAGATCCTGGCCTCGGCGCCGGACCGACGCGGAGCCGCTTTGGGCTTCCTTGTCCCCAAAGACGAGAATGAATGGAACCTTGGCCAGTTGAGCTTCCCGTATTTTAAAGCCTAACTTTTCGTTTCTCAAGTCGATTTCCGTCCGAAAGCCCAGCTTTCGGAGCCGCTCGCCAAAAGATAGGGCCAACTCGTCGGCCCGGGAGGTCACGGTCAGCAAAATAGCCTGGACTGGGGCCAGCCAGAGGGGGAAATTGCCGGCGAAATGCTCGATTAAGACCCCCACGAAGCGCTCTAAACTGCCAAAGACGGTCCGGTGGAGCATGACCGGCCATTTCCTTTGGTTGTCGCTGTCCACGTAGCTAAGGTCGAAACGCTCCGGCAAAGTGAAGTCGCACTGGATGGTGGCGCACTGCCAGCGGCGGTTTAGGGCGTCTTTGAGTTTTACGTCGATTTTCGGGCCGTAAAAGGCCCCGTCCCCAGGGTTGACCTCAAATGGCCGCCCCAAGTCGGCCAAGGCCGCTTGTAAGGCCCCGGTGGCCAATTCCCAGTCCTCGTCTGAGCCAATGCTTTTTTCCGGCCGGGTGGAGAGCTCCATCTCGTAGTCGAAGCCAAAGGCCCCCATCATGTCCTGGACCAACTGGAGGACCCGCCGGATCTCCTCTTGGACCTGATTCGGGGCGCAGAAGATGTGGGCGTCGTCCTGGGTGAACTGCCGGACCCGGGTCAGGCCGTGGAGGACGCCGCTTTTCTCCTGCCGCTGGACCGTCCCCAACTCGAAAAAGCGCAATGGCAGGTCCCGAAAGGAGCGGACCTTGGAACGGTAGACGAACATGTGGGCCAGGCAATTCATGGGTTTGATGGCGTAGGGCTGCTCGTCCACCTCGGTGAAGTACATGTTCTCCCGATAGTAGTCCAGATGCCCGCTCTTTTTCCACAGCTCGGCCTTTAAGATCTGAGGTCCCATGACTATCTGGTAGCCTCGTTTTAAGTGCTCGGAGCGCTCGAAATTCTCCAATAAGGACCTAAGTAAAGCCCCTTTGGGGTGCCAGACGACCAGGCC
>JAITIH010000301.1 GCA_031279525.1 Deltaproteobacteria bacterium
AATTTTAAATTAAACATATAAAAAATCTCTTCGTCATATCTGTTATCGCTCCGTTTTTTTTTCCCTCAGCTAACCTCGCGATTTATTTTTTTTACTGTTAAATCATTGATTTTTATAGGGTTTTTCTCTGGAAAAATTTTAGCGACGCCGTCTTAAGACCGATGGGCGAAATTTTTTAGGACTAATTTGTTTTTGGGGGTTCTTTATGATATAAGATAGTTTGAAAATCAAAACGAAAAATTGAAGCGAGGTGCTGAATGGCGTTTAAAACTAAGATATACATCATTTCCGCCTTTCTCTGCTTGACTACCCTCGTAGTGGCCGTAAGCGGCTTTCTCGCTCTGGAAAAACTCAATGCGGGGGCGCAGTTGAGTTCCCAGATGCAGACTCAAGCCGCCGTCATTCACAACGTGAAAAACTATATCGACATCGTTTCCTTAGGAATTCGAGAAATAGTTTTGAACGACGACGTTAAGGTCAAAAAAGACGAAAAAGCTCGGCTAGACGAGATTATTCTCAAAAAGGTGACCCCCATTCTCCGGGAGTTCCAGCCGACCGACCTCCAAAAAGCCGATTGGGCCCAATTTCTGAAGATCTGGGACGAGCACAAGTCGATCGTTGAGGAAATTTACGTCTTAAGTCTTAAGAACACCGATTACGTTGGCAAGCTGGTCTCGGTCAACGGCAGCTTCGACTACTGGCTCGCTTACGAGCCGGGACTAAGGAAGCTCCACGACATGGCCACCTTGTGGCCCCAGGATTCCCCCGGGGCTTTTGAGGCCAATAGCCTGGCCTTTTTAACCTTGGAATGTCTAGAGGCCATTAAAGGCCTACAGATGCGCGAGAAGTTGGCCATTTTGTCCTTGAGCGACGAAGAAAGGAACCGGCACGTCGCCGAAGGCCGCCAGGAGTTAACTCGGATCACCTCCTTAATGAACCAGATGGAAAACATTCTGACCAATCCGGCCGTGACCAAAAAAGAGTTGGACGAGTTCAACAAAGGCTTTAGGAGCGCCGTCAAAGACATCCATTACGCCGAAACCGGTCAGGTCAGCCGTGATAGGATCGACTACGCCCCGCCGGACAATTTCATCCACCCCGTTTTAAAGGAACTCTCCGAGCAGTATTGGCACGTCGTTAAGCCCAAAAGGGGCGGCGGCACGGAGATCTTCAATCGGGTCAACGAGCTGTCGCAGGAAAACACCAATGGCCGGGCCTTTTCCATCCTGGTGGAGCGCTGTAACCCGGTCCGCCTCTTAGAAACCCAGATTTTAGAGTCCCTAAAGCAGTCCGGCGACGCCTTGGTCTCCGAAACCCTGGTCGAGTCCAACCGCATTTTCCATCAGGTTCGGGCCGTTCTCTTATTCGTCTCCATCGGGGGCTTGTTTTTGGGCGTTTTGGGGACCTTTGTCTTTACCACCAAGCTGAACCGGACTTTGGAGCTCATCGTTGAGGACCTGTTTCAGAGCTCTAAGAGAACGGCCACGGCCTCGCAGTCCCTGTCCGACTCTTCCTTGGCCATCGCCAGGGGGGCGGGCGACAACGCCTCCTCTTTAGGCGAGGTGGAAACTTCGATCGCCGAGCTAAGCTCCATGGTCCAGCAGAATTCAGACGCCGCGGCCAAGGCCAATGGCCTCATGCGCATGGTGGACGAGCAGGCCCACGAGGCCCGCCAGTCGATGCAGAAGATCAAGGAGTCAATGGACAAGATCGGGGCCTCCGGCCAGGAGATCCGCAAGATCGTCAAAACCATCGACGAGATCGCCTACCAAACCAACCTTTTGGCCTTAAACGCCGCGGTCGAGGCCGCCCGGGCCGGGGAGAGCGGGGCGGGCTTCGCGGTGGTGGCCGAGGAGGTTAGAGGCCTGGCCGTCAAGAGCGGCGAGGCGGTTCAGAACACCTCCAACCTCATCATGGACACTATCGCCAACATCGAAAAAGGGGTGAGGCTAGTCCAGGAAACCTTCTCCGGCTTCGCCGTTTTGGTCGACAACGAGACCAACGCGGCCAAGCTCATCTCCGAGGTCGACCAGGCCGCCCACGAGCAGGCCGCCAGCATCAAAAACATCGCCCAGGCCTCCTCCCACATTGAGCAAGTAACCCAGAAAACGGCCTCCTCGGCCGAAAACTCGGCCCAATTGGCCGAGTCCTTGTACCATTCGTCGCAGGGAGTCTTAAAGATCGTCACTCAAATCGAGGAACTAATCAGAGGCGCGGGCGTGGAGTCCTCGACCTTCGACCGCCTGTCCGCGCCGGCCCCGGTCCCCACCCTGGTCGACGAGGCCATAGCGTAAGGCGCTAGCCGGCTCTAGCCAGGCCCCTATAGGCTCCCCATCGGGCCTGGCTTAAAAAGGTTTTTCCCCCCATTTTGGGCTCGTGGCCCAAAATGGGGGTTTATGAGGGCGGTGGAAGGGTTTTACCGCCCTGGCCCCTGGTCCCTATTCTTTGGCTGGCGCCGCCAGGCTCGCGCTTTGGCGGCGAATTTTTGGCGTAAATCGCCTTACTTTTTTTCCAAAGCTGTTTTTGGCCTTAATTTTTAGGCTCGTTCGGCCCTCTTTTTTGGTCTCCGTCTCGCCCGCGCCAAAAAGCCTTTGCGGCGACCCCTTAGAGGTCGATTGGCGAAACGCCCCGGCCTTTAGGGTTAAACTTTCTCATTGCCCAAATCCGTCCATTTCGCGAAAAAATAATTAAAATCCATTACCAAAGCCTAAAGCGGCCACAATCGGGCGGTTAGGGCGTTCCTAAAGCGGGTGAGCGATGTTCGTGTCTTTTGGCGTCCTTCTGACTATAGGCGTTTTCTTCGGCTTTATAACGTTTTTGCCCTTTTCCTGGCCGACCCGGGCCGGCCTTACGGCGGCGGCCGCCATTTTCGCCTCGCGGGTGGCCATCTTGCGCTACGTTTTCGGGGGCGTAGGGGGCATTGAGGCCCCTAAGGGCCTTCTCTACGCCACTTCCTTTTTCCAGGGCGCGGTGGCGCTCCTTTTTTTATTTGGCCTGTTTCGGCTAGTCGCCATGGGGCTGACCGCCCTTTTGGCCTTTCTGCCGTCGCCTTTGGGCCAGTTCTTTGAGCTCTTCAAAAAGGGCCTTGGTCTGCCCAAAGTTTCCCTTGGCCTTTTAGTCGTGGCCCTTTTGGCCTCCGGGGTCAGCCTGTGGCAGGCCGCTAAGGTCCCGGTCCTTAAAAAATCGGAAGTCGTCATAAACTCCTGGCCCAAGGGCTTAGACGGGCTAACCATGGCCATTTTGGCCGACGCCCATATCAGTCGCTTCTTCGACCGGCCCTGGGTCGAGGAGGTGGTGGACCTGACCATGGCCCAGAAGCCGGACTTAATCTTATTGCCCGGGGATGTCGTGGACGGCTCGGTCGAACAGAGGGCCGAGGACGTGGCCCCTTTGGCGAGGCTGTCGGCCCCTTACGGAGTCTTCGCCATCGTCGGCAACCACGAATACTACTCTGGGTTAATGGAGTGGCTGCCGGCCTTCGAGAGGCTTGGCTTTAAGACGCTTTACAACAGCCACGCGCTCGTCTTCCCCTTTGGGGTCCCTTTGATCCTGGCCGGGGTGACCGACTTGACCGCCTTGGACTCGCGCTTTAACCTTCCAGGCCCGGATCTGGCCAAGGCCTTGGAGGGGGCCCCCAAGGCCCCGGTCGTCCTCATGGAGCACCGGCCGTCCCGGGCCCGCCAAAACGCTAAAGACCCAAGGGTGACCATTCAAATTTCCGGCCACACCCACGGGGGCATGCTGCCGGGGCTAAAGGCCTTGGTGGCCAAAGTCAACGACGGCTTCGTGGTCGGTTGGTACGACGTAGGCGACTTAAAGCTCTTCGTCCACCCTGGCCTTGGCCTTTGGAACGGCTTTCCCATGCGCCTGTTCGACCCTTCGGAAATAACCATAGTCACCGTCCGCGCGGCCTAAGGGCCACGGACTTAAAGGCGTCCCATGCCCCGGCGAATCTACGTGGACAACTCGGCCACCACCCCGGTCTCAGACGGGGCCCTAGCCGCCATGCTCCCTTTTTTTCAAGAGCATTTCGGGAATCCTTCGGCCATTTACAGCTATGGCCTTGAGGCCAACAAGGCCTTGGAGGAAAGCCGCCGGGCCGTGGCTAAGGCCTTGGGGGCCTTATCCAGCGAGATTTTTTTCGTCTCCGGCGGCACGGAAAGCGACAACTGGGCCATCCACAGCGTGGCCGAGCGCTACGGGGACAAGGGCAAGCACGTCGTCTCCACGGCCATTGAGCACAAGGCGGTTTTAAACACCTTGGGAAAGCTCAAAGAGCGAGGCTTTGAGGTGACCTTGCTGCCCCCCGACCGGGACGGCCTCGTCTCCCCTGAGAGGCTGGCCAGGGCCCTTCGCGACGACACTATTTTGGTCTCCGTCATGATGGCCAACAACGTGGTGGGCACAATCATGGACGTCAAGGCTCTGGCCAAGGAGGCCCACAAGCGCAAAGCCGTCTTTCACGTCGACGCCGTCCAGGCCGCCGGGTATCTGCCCATCGACGTCCGGGACCTGGACGTGGACTTACTGTCAATTTCCGGCCACAAGTTTCATGGGCCCAAAGGGGCGGGGGCTCTTTTCGCCAAGATCCCGCGCCTACCCACGGCCTACCTCACCGGCGGCGGCCAGGAAAGGGGAGGCCGGTCAGGGACCGAGAACCTGCCCGGGATCGTCGGGATGGCCAAGGCCCTTAAGGAGGCGGTCGCTAACTTGGAGCGGGTCGAGGAGTTGAAAAGCTTAAGGGATCGGCTGATTGAGGGGATTTTGACGATTCAGGGCTCGTTTTTGACCGGCGACGAGGTTCGCCGGCTGCCGGGCCTGGCCTCGTTCGTCTTCACGGGCCTTAGGTCCAGCGTTTATCTCATAAATTCGCTCAACGAAAAGGGGATTTGCGCGAGCTCCGGCTCGGCCTGCTCGGCCTCCTCCCAAGAGGCCTCCCACGTCCTTAAGTCCATGGGCTACACGGACGACTTAGCCATGGCCTCCTTAAGGATCTCTTTGTCCCATTACAACACGGCCGAGGAAGTCCGAGCCATCGTCGAGGCCATGCCCGACGCGGTCCGGGAAGCCCGGTCCAGGCGCCTTTAGAAATAAGCTTTAGCCCTGACGTTAAAAAACCCCTAAAGCCCAAAAATGGCCTCCCTTAAGGCCAAAAAAATCTAGGGGGGGAAAACCGCGATTTTAGGAAGGGCTTTTTTGGGGGGCTCGCCAATCCCACGGAACCCACGGCTAAAAAAGGGCGGGCGAGCCCTAAAGGGGCGGGGCTAACCCTGCGGGGTTAGCCCTACCTAAAACGGGCCGCCGCCCCCAATGTCACTTCAAGTCGTTTTTGATCAGGCTGTAAAGGCGATAGCCGCCGCTTAGGTAATAGGCGTCAAAGCCGTTTTGGATCAGGATCCGGGCCGCGTAGTAGCTACGAAGGCCCGCCTCGCAATTGAGGTAAATGGGCTTTTGGGGGTCCAGCTTAGAGACGTTCTCCCTTAAGGTTTTGAGGGGAACGTTGACGAAGCCGGGAAGATGGCCCTTTTCGAACTCGCCAGCGCCCCGCACGTCCACCAGTTGAGCTCCTTTGTTTTCGGCCAGTTTATCCACTTCGTCCCAATGGAACTGCTTGACTAGGCCTTTTACTAGATTTTCGGCCATAAGCCCGACCATGTTGACCGGGTCTTTGGCCGAGGAGTAGGGCGGGGCGTAGGCTAAGTCCAGCTCTATTAGGTCGCTGGCCGTAAGGCCCACGCGGATGGCCACGGCCAAAACGTCTAAGCGCTTGTCGACCCCGGCGGGACCCACGACTTGGGCGCCCAAGATCCGCCCATTCTCTTTCTCGAACAAGACTTTAAGCCACATGGACTTGGCGTCGGGATAGTAGGTGGCGTGGTCGGGGGCCAGCAAAAAGACCTTGTCGTAGGCGAGGCCTAAGTTTTGGGCGGTTCTCTCGTTCAGGCCGGCGGTGGCCACGGTGACGTCGAAGACCTTTAGGATCGAGGTCCCGATGGACCCTTCGTACTCGTCGCAAATGCCGCATATGTCGTTGGCGGCCACGCGGGCCTGCTTATTGGCCGGGGCGGCCAGGGGGATCATGGCCGGGAGCTTGGTCGCGTAATCGACGATCTCCACGGCGTCGCCCACGGCGTAGATATTCTCGTCGGAGGTCCTTTGGCGCTTATCGACGACGATTCCGCCGCGCTCGTTGGTTTTAAGGCCGGCGTTTTTGGCCAGAAGGCTATCCGGCCTTACCCCTATGGA
>JAITIH010000325.1 GCA_031279525.1 Deltaproteobacteria bacterium
TGAAACAACAATTTTTTTATCAAGGCTTTGTGTCTGGACAATCGCTATAGCGCCACATTCCGTTGTTTCATGTCCTGGGGCGAAGCCAACGCTTCATGATCGTTTAGGGTTCGCGGAGCTTTTTTCCAAGATCTCGGAACTTTTTCGCGGGTTCTTGGCGATTTATTCGCGACCTTTCGCCTTTTATTATGGCTCCCTAGCAAATTGTTTTAAGTTTATCTAGCGGACCTTACGGAACCCTTTAGGTTTTTCTCAAAATCATCTAGCTTTTTTGGCTGGATCTTCGGCATTCGTTTCGGAATCCCTTTGGGCGCCGTTAGGATCCCAGTTTCTTTAAATCTCCAAGGCCCTTTAGCCAAAAGGGCTATAGACGCGCTTTCCGGGTCAAAGGCCCCTGACCTTTTTCTAAAGACCCTAAAGGGCCATTGGTCTTTTTTTCAAGACCCTAAATAAGGCCCAGGGCCTTTTTTCAAGGCCCCTAAAGGGCCCATGGCTTTTTTTCAAGGCCCCTAAAGCGCCCATGGCTTTTTTTCAAGGCCCCTAAAGGGCCCATGGTTTTTTTCAAGGCCACAAAAAGGACCATTGGCCTTTTTTCAAGGCCCCAAAATCAGGCCCATGGCCTTTTTCAAGGCCCTAAATCAGGCCCATGGCCTTTTTCAAGGCCCTTAAGCCTTAGCCCAGATCCCTGACCATGTTTGTAAGCCTTAGCCCAGACCCCTGAGCCATGTTTGTAAGCCTTAGCCCAGAACCCTGAGCCATGTTTATAAACCTTAACCCCAAAGCCCTGGGCCATGTTTAATGGCTCTGGGGCCTTCTTTCCGAAGCCTTCGGGCCCTCTCTGGGGCCCTAGGCGCCTTCTTAAGGATCGTTATGCCTTTAGCCGAGCCCGAGCCCGCGGGCAAAATCGAGGTTCCCGACCAGCTAAGGGCCTCCATTCTCATGGAGGCCCTCCCTTACATTCGCGCCTACCAGGGAGCCAGGGTAGTCATAAAGTATGGCGGCCACGCCATGGTCGACCCTGAGCTGCAGACGGCTTTGGCCCAGGACGTGGCCCTTTTGCGCTTCGTGGGGGTCAACCCGGTGGTGGTCCACGGCGGCGGCCCCCAGATCGACGAGCATTTAAAAAGGCTGGGCGTCGACTACCGCTTCGTGGACGGCTACCGCTACACCGACGAGGCCACCTTGGACGTGGCCCGCATGGTCCTAGGCGGCCGGATTGGCAAAGACATCGCCGGGCGCCTAGGGCTGGCCGGGGCCCTGGCCCTGGCCCTGACCGGCCAGGACGGCTTTTTAATCCGGGCCGAGCGCAAAAGGCTGCCCCAGACCCAAGGGGCGGAGCTGGACATCGGCCTGGTCGGGGAGCCGGTTAAGATTAACCAAGATCTTTTAAACCACCTCCTAGACGGCGGGGTGATCCCGGTGATCTCCCCGGTGGGGGTGGACGAGACCGGCCAGAGCTACAACGTCAACGCCGACTCGGCCGCCGCGGCCGTGGCCGTGGCCTTAAAGGCCGCCCGCCTCGTCTTGTTGACCGACGTGCCAGGGGTCCTGGACAAAAAGGGCCAGCTCATCTCGCGCCTAACCGACTTAGAGATCCCGGCCCTTAAGGCCGAGGGAACCGTGGCCGGGGGCATGCTGCCCAAATTAGCCTCCTGCCTTAAAGCTTTAAGCGGCGGCTGTCAGGGGGCGGCCATCATCGACGGTCGAGTCCCCCACGCCGTGCTCTTAGAGCTCTTAACCGACCGCGGCTACGGCACTGAGGTGGTCTTAGGCTAAGGCTTTTAGGGGGCGGCTTTAACGGCGTTTTTGGCGAACTTTAAGGCCTAAAGTTTGGCTCGCCCCCTCGCCTAACTCAGGTCGACGGCCTTGCCCCCGTAAAATTGGCCATTTTTTAGCCTATTTTAGACCAATGGGCCTAGCCTTTTCTAGAGATTAAGCGGCCTTGGATTGTTATTTTTGGCCCTCCGCGGGTATAATGGCCTAAAATGCGCCACCGACCTATAAACGTAAGCTTATAAGGTCATTCGCGCGAGCGTAAGCCATCGCCTGGCCGCTTTGGCCCTCCCGCCAGCCGCGGCCTTTAACCGATAAGGATTTATCATGAGCCTATCTTCCCAGGAAATAATCGCCCTGGCCGACAAACACCTATTGGGCAACGTTTCCCGGATTCCCCTGGTCCTGGTCAGAGGGAAAGGCGCTCTGGTCTGGGACGCGGAAGGCCGGCAGTATTACGATTTCATCGCCGGGGTCGCCACCTGCGCCTTTGGCCACTGCCCGGAGTTCGAGCCAAAGATCCTTTACGATCAAGCCCAGACTCTGATCCACGTCTCTAATATTTTTTACAACGAGCCCCTCGTCCTCTTGGCCGAGCTGTTGACCAAAGCCTCCGGCCTTTCCAAGGCCTTTTTCTCCAACTCCGGGGCCGAGGCCAACGAGGCGGCCATCAAGATGGCCCGGAAATTCTCCTACGACCGCTACGGCCCAGGCCGCCACGTCATCGTCTCGGCCATAAACTCCTTTCACGGCCGGACCATGGGGGCCATTTCGGCCACTGGTCAGACCCGCTTCCACCAAGGCTTCGAGCCCATGCTGCCGGACTTTAAGTTCGTTCCGTTCGGCGATATTAAGGCTATGGAGGAAGCCATGACCAAAGACGTCTGCGCCGTTTTGTTGGAGCCTATCCAAGGCGAGGGCGGGGTCAACTGCCCACCGCCAGGTTATTTTAAGGCGGTCTCCGAGCTCTGTAAGGCCAAAGACGTCCTTCTAATCCTAGACGAGATTCAGACCGGCCTGGGCCGGACCGGCCAGGACTTCGCCTTCCGGCGCTACGAGGCCAAGCCGGACATCCTAACTTTGGGCAAAGCCCTAGGCTCAGGCTACCCCATTGGGGCCACCCTTTCGGCCGAAGAGCCCTCCAAAGCCCTCTCCCCTGGCTCCCACTCCACAACCGTTGGCGGGGCCCCCTTGGCCATGGCCCTGGCCTTGGAGCTCTGCCGCCGAATCTTAGCCCCGGATTTTTTGGCCTCGGTGGCCAAAAAGGGTCAAAGCTTCTTCGACAAATTAGGCGAGCTAAAGGCCAAAAGGCCTCGCGACGTGCGGGAGGTTCGGGGGGTGGGGCTCCTTTTGGGCCTATCCTTAACCCGGCCCGCCGCCCCGGTGACGGCGGCCTTACAGGATCTCGGCTTTTTGGTCAACGCGGCCGCCGCGGACGTCTTAAGGCTCGTGCCGCCCTTAACGGTGACCGAGGAAGAGATCGACGCCCTGATTAAGGCCCTAGACGAAGCCTTAGAAAAGACTAGCCAAAGCTAAGGGCTAAAAACTGGCCTTGACCAAAAAAAGCCTTTAAGGCCAAAAATGGGCCTTTTGGCCAAAAAATAGGGGCCTTTTGGGACGAGCCCGCTTTAATGGCTCTAAAATTTAGGCCCCTGACCGAAAAATCGATTTGGCCCTAAGGCCTTTAGCCTTAAAATTTTTGGCTTTTATTGGCCGAAGTCGGCCTTAAGGCCGCGGCCGTAAGACTCATGGTGAGAGAGATGACCAGGCATTACATTTCCTTCCGGGACGCCTCCAAAGAAGAGTACGAGGCCATTTTCCAGAGGGCCGCCCACTTTAAGGGGCTGCGGCGCGGGGGCAAGAGCCTTTACCCCCATCTGGCCGGGCGCGCGGTGGGCATGATTTTTAACAAGCCCTCCACGCGGACCAGGGTCAGCTTCGAGTGCGCCATTAACGAGTTAGGCGGCCACCCGATCGTCCTGTCCTCGGGCGAGTCTCAGATCTCCCGGGGCGAGGCCCCCTCCCACACGGCCAGAGTCCTTTCCCGCTACCTGGCGGCCCTGGTCATTCGGACCTACGAGGACCAAGAGCTCTTTGACCTGGCCGAAAGCTCCGCCATCCCCATCATTAACGGCCTGACTAACCAAAAGCACCCCTGCCAGGTTCTGGCCGACGTCTTCACCCTTTTGGAGACGTTAGGCGAGGAACCCTTAGAGGATCAACTGATCGCCTGGGTCGGCGACGGCCACAACATGGCCAACACCTGGCTCGAGGCGGCCGCGGTATTTGGGTTCGGGCTCCACCTAGCCTGCCCCCCTGGCTACGGACCGGATCTGGCCGTCTACAAAGAAGCCGTGGCCGACAACCCCAAAATCAAGCTCTTCGAGTCGCCCCAAGAGGCGGTTAAAGGAGCCCGGGCGATCAACACCGACGTTTTCGCGTCCATGGGCCAGGAAAAGGAACGAGCCAAAAGGCTAAAGGATTTTGCGGGCTATCAAGTCAACGCGGAGCTCATGGCCCTGGCCTCGCCGAAGGCCATTTTCCTCCACTGTCTGCCCGCCCACGTGGGCGAGGAAGTGACCGAGGAAGTGGTGGAAAGCCCCGCTTCCTTGGTTTTCGAGGAAGCCGAAAACCGCCTCCACGCCCAAAAAGCCCTTTTGGAGTTTTTCGTCCCCAGGCTCTAGCTTTTTGGCTCGCCTTGGCCAGGCGCTTTGGCCCTCGCCAGGCGAAAAGGCCACTCGTAAGGCCTTGTTTCGCGCGGAGTACCCATGATTTTGAAGTTTGACTATTTGGTCGTCGGCTCAGGCATAGCCGGGCTTAGCTTCGCCTTAAAGGCGGCCAAAAGCGGTCAGGTCGGCATCCTGGCCAAACGCTCTTTAACCGACACCAACACGAACCTGGCCCAAGGCGGCATCGCCGCGGTCATGGGCCAAGACGATCTATTGGAGTTTCACGTCCAAGACACCTTAGCCTCGGGCGGGGGCCTGTGCCGGCTTGAGACCGTCCAGGCCGTGGTCGAGGCCGGGCCTCGGATGATCCAGGAGCTTAGCGAGATGGGGGTTCCCTTCACGGCCCAGGTCGACCACCCGGACCAGCCGGAGCTGGGCCGCGAAGGCGGCCACAGCCACCGCCGCATCATCCATTCCAAAGACATGACCGGCCAGACCGTGCAAAAGGTCTTGGTCGAAAAAACCCTGGCCCACCCCAATATTAAGGTTTTCGACTATTTTTTAGCCTTGG
>JAITIH010000330.1 GCA_031279525.1 Deltaproteobacteria bacterium
CAGAGCGCTCTCGCGTATTCTAAGACACGCGTCTTTTAGATCGTCAAGGTTATCCATGCTTGAAAAACGATTCCTTTTAAATGTTTAGGAGTTTTCTAGGGTTCCCGTGTCCAGCCAGTAGCCATTGTCGTCGCGAAGGGTCTGCAGCCGGATGATCACGGTCCCGTGGGCCAGGCTTTGGCCTGTTTTGTCGGTGACCGAGGCGACCTTTAAGGTCCCTTCGGTTCGCCGGATGATGGGCGACTTTTTGGAGCGCCCCTCCTCTTCGTCCTGCTCGGCCATGGTGAACTCGATGGACACGAGGTATGGCAGGCGCCCCACGGCTCGCTTCTGATCCTCGGGAGAGCGGTAGTCGAGGCTATAAAGCCTCGTGGTGGTCCAGCGGGAGCAGTTGAGCTGCCGAAAGCCCACCGGCACAGGGGCGTTAAAGTCTATCTCGCAGTTGGACTCGATTTCTCGGCCTGAGTCAAGGTCCACGTTATTGAACCAAACGTGCTCGGCGGACAGTCGCCCGTGGCCGTCCAGCATGCCAATGAATCGGTTGATGGGCTGAGGGGTGAAACTGGCCGTATCGATGGTAATGCCCTCCAAAGAGCCTTCGGCCAAGGCGCAGATGATGGCCCCCACCACCACCGTGGTCTTAGGATCCTCGATGCGGCCATGGGTCACGAAGGGGTAAGCCGCCCCGACCCTATACTTGTGCATGTGGGTAATCCGGTCCACGGGGAGGCAGATTCTTTCGTAGGGAGCCCTCATGATGGCCGGCCAGCAGGATGGCCGGCCGGTCAGGATCAAAATGTCGCAATCGTAAAGCTTGACGATCTCTCCCATGTCGGTCAGGATCTTGCCAACGATCAGGCTGACGTCGGCGTCGACTTCGCGGAGGTCGACCTTTAGGCGGAAGTCCAATAAGTCGAAAGAAGGCCAGCCAGCCGCCTGGAGAGGGGCCTCGACGTAGCTTAAAATCTCGGACAGCCTTACGGACGGCTTTTCCTCATTGGTCAGGCCCAAAGCCTCAGCCACGTTGATTTCGGCGATAAACTCGTCCCCGGCTAAATCGAAGGCCTCGTAAAGCTTTAAGACGTGAAGGGCCACCGGGGCGGCCACCTGGGCCACGAACTGGGCCCTTAACTGGCCGCCGGCCCGATTGGCGGTGATCGCCCCCATCTTGGCCGTGTCCTTAAACAAAGAGGTCAAAAGGCTGTCCGCGTCGGGCACGCCCCTTTCGGCCGCGGCCTTGGCCAGTTTCCGGATGAACTGAGTCTGGATGACCTTACGCATGATGTCGTCGCCGGCCACGTTAAAGCCGTCCCGAAAATTCTGGTAGGGCTTTATTAAGGGTGAGCTCTGGCCGGGGTTATGAATGAAATAGGTGGTCACCGAGATGTCCGAGGTCCCGCCGCCAACGTCCACGCTAGCCAGCCGCAAGGAGGCGGCGTCTTGGCCATCGCCTTTGTCCGGATATGGCCTGGGGCGGCCCAAAAGGGAGAACAACTCCTCAGCGTTGTTATGAAATTTTTCGTAAAGCTCATTGTATAGCCAGACTATCTGCGTGCAGGTGGCCTCGTCCCATTCGCAGCGAACCTGGGGGCTGCGCCTAAAATCCACCGTCGCCCCCGCGTCGCTGGCCAAAAATGGGGAAACGTAGTGTTCGTCCCACTTCAAAGACGACCAGACCGTCTCCACGGCCAGGTAAGCCCAGGTTTTAAAGATGTTCTGCTCGGCCAAGGGCATAGCCGTGGGCACGGTCAGGATGACGCGATGGAGCCTTCTGGGCGTGTCGGGATGTTCGCGGTTGTCCCGGACATCGGGGTTGTTGACGCAGGATAAGGCCTGGGCCAAGATTTCGCTTAACAAAAACATCATTAAAGAGCTTCGGCTGTACCGGGCCTCGAAAGCGGCGATGTCGTCGTCCTGGGTGTAGCCGGATTTGATGGCCGACGGAATGGGAATCTGGCCGACCACTGGAGCCCCCGCGTCCCGAACCACCGTAAGCGGCGCCCCGGCGGTGTTGACGCTCATCAGAAAAGAGCCCCGGCCAACGGCCGGCTCCTCCACGGTTCGATGCCGTTCGTAAAAATTGTTAAGGTGCCACTCAAGGTCCCTTTGCTTGGTGTCCCAAAGGTAGCGCTTGGGGCTAGACATGCCGGTGGGGCCCATCTCCTCGCGGGAGTTGGCCGCCAGCCGATTGGCCTCCGGGCCTAAGCGAACCGTGGACGGCCAGATAAAGCTGTCGCTGTGTTGCCTAGACCTTAAAGACAGCTCGACGGGCCCAAAGTAGGGCTCGGCGAATTCGACCTTGGTGTCGAAGGGCTCCCCGTAGCTAAGGGCCGGGCGCGACAGATCCCGGATCTGGAGGGCGTAGCAGTCGGTTAAGCGAGTGGCCCTTTGGGGGACCGTCTCCACTAGAACGCCGGTCAGGCGGGAATTGCCAATGTCGATGACCAAATCGACGTCGATAGGTTTCACCCTTTTAGGGTTAATGACCCGGACTGGCCGCAAAACCCCCGACTGGTGGACGGCCCAGAGAAAGGTCTCGTAGACCGCCATGTATTCGGTGACGATTGCGGCGTTGTCGTAAGCGTAATCGGGAATGTCGTCGGCCGGGCGGGCGATGGCCTTGGGATTTTTGCGCCGATAGCGCTCCCAGGTCTTTTTTAAGGTTTCCTTAACCCAAGGAAGGCTGTCGATAAACCAAGAGTTGTCCCTTTCGTGGGCGGCCAGGCTAAAAAAAGCGTTGCCAGCCACGTCGGAATCGGAAAGGGCGTGGTAGACGACCCGGCCGTCGTCCACTAAGATATTGCCGTCGCCGGGCTCGACCTGCGGGTCAAAGACCAAAGTTAGGCGAAAGACTAAACTATCCTTAGAGCCTATCCTGGAGAGGTAAGCCCGGGCCCAGTCGGTGGGGCCAAAGCCGAACCGCGGCTGGTGGTCGTCCCAAAGGCCGGTCTCGACCAAAAAGGGAATGGGCAGCCAGTGGCCTTCTAGGCAATTAAAGGCCTTTAAATACTCTATTTCGTAGTGGAGGGCAAGGGGCTGGCCGCTCAGGCGGCTGGCGTAAAACCCAGGATTGTCCTCCAACTCGTTTAAGGGGGTAAGGACGCTTTCTTGGTCCGAGCCTGGCATTTTGGCCACGTGAAAAGCCGTCTTGGCTTTGGCCATGGGTTTGTCGCCCCGGCCAAAAGGCAAGGAGAGGTCGATGTCGTAATCGATAAACTGGAGGGCCGCCCCGGCGATGACGCTGTAACTCTTGTTTCTTTTAAAACTCATGCAAAAAACCTATTCGACGCCATCGGCGTTAGGGCAAAAACCGTTTGGATAGTGTTAAGGGAAATGGCCATAAGCCAATTCTCAAATGGCTATTAGTCATTTTGGGCGTTTTTTGGTTTTATCGGTCAAAACGCCTTTGCAATCGAAATTCCTAAGGCTTTTTGGGAGCCTAATCGGCGCGGTGAAAATCCGTCTGAACCTTTTCGTCAGACGATTCTTGTTCGATAACGCAATCGACGCTTCTATCGGCGTCCGACTTAGGCCGGCAAGTCATGACCGATCTGGAGTAAGCGTTGCCGGCGGGACAACGGCGACCATAGCTTTCCGCGATCACGACTCCGCCGTCGTCGAAGGAGGCGAAGGCCTCGCTTTCGCAAATCTGAATCGCGTCTCCCTTCGCGTCTTTTTCCTCCAAGGAGACCTTAGCCCGGCCGTACGCGTCGAAACAGTACTTAATCTCGACGAGCATATCCGTGTCCTCGTTGACCAACGATTCCGTGGTGGAATCCCAGCAGCCCTCCATAAAAGACAGATCCCCTTTTTCCGCGGCCCCTTCCGGGATGAATAGCTCGTTGGTCGCGGGCGGGACGACCGTCGCGGCCGGGCTTTCGGCTAGAATTGGGTCGATTGGCCTTAGAGGGTCGCCAAGCCAAAAAACCAAACAGAAAAGAAGGGCAAAAAGCGTCAAACACAATATTAACGGTATGCCCCAGCCGCTCCGCCAGATCGCCTGGGCGAGCTTAGGCGGAGCCGACGGGGCGAGCTTGGGCGAGGCCGGCGGGGCGAGCTTAGGCGGGGCCGGCTTCTTGGCATCGCCTTTTCTCTCTCTAAGAAGGTAGGAGATCGTCTGGGATTCCTCGCCCTGAGCTCCCTTAATGGGCGTCAGGCCCCAGCCCGCCACCACCGGCCGGTCGCCGATCATGAAAATCTCCCGAAGGCCGGTCCGCCCCAGGATATTGGCCAAAAGCTCCCCGGCCAGCTTGCGGTTTCTGGAATTAGAGGCTAAAAAGCGCTCGGAGAGAGCTTGTAAGTCGTAGGTCCTTTCGGCGATGACGTCGAGGGCGAAACGCCGATCGTCGTCGGCCAGTTGGCCGAAAGGGACGACCTGGCCCGCTAAGCTTGAGTACCAGTTGACCCGGTTATGGTCCAGATCCTTGACCGGCTCGGCTAGGATTTGGGCTTTGTCGTCGGAAAGCTCGTCGGCCAAAAGCCGATTAAAAAGGTTGTAGCGAGAAATCATCTCCACCCCCTCGTGGGTGTCTAGATGATAGTCGACTATGTTGGACGTGGAAATTAGCCGTTTGGCCATAGCGGCCTCTCGCTCCCCTTAAATTGAATTTTTCGAGGTTTAATCCACTCTTACGTAATTTTCTTCCAGAAAGGCCAAAACGTCGCTACCGCCAAGGGCCAGCCGCAATCGCCGCGATGAAGGGCTTTTATCCAAGAAGACGGTGGTCTCCAGGCCAATGACCCGGCCTAGCCGGTCAATTATGGGGCCACCCCGGTATCGACGCGTCGTCTCGGCGGTGTGGCCAATCAGGGGCGAGCCGACGTCGGTCAAGACGTAGCCGATGGCCCCCATGGCGTAAACCGGGTCGGGAAACGAGTCGGGGGCGTAGTCGCCGTCGGGATACCCAAAGGCCATGACCCTATCGGCGACGGCGCCCTCGGCGACGATCTTAAGGGCCCTTGGCGGCGGCCCGGCGTCTGGTTTGACCTTCAATAGGGCGTAATCCCGCAAGGACTCAGGTTCGCTTACGGCCAAGACGACGGCCGGCATAACCTGACGCAGGGCCCCGCTGGCGGCCACGATCGACCCCGCGGGGCCCAGGCCGTCGACGATCCGGCGATTGGTCATAATGGTGTCGCGGTTAACGAAAAAGCCCGCGCCTATGCGCTCGAACGCCTGACCGTCCGCGCGAACGCCTTTGGCCCGAATCAAGGCCAGGCCCTCGATGACCTCGCTTAAGGCTTCCTTCTGGCGAGAGGCGACCGCCAGGCGCGCGTCGCCCGGGGCCGCAGGCTCGCCAAGGAGCGTAAAAAAAGGGTCCTCGCCTTCCATGGCCGGCTGGGAGCAAACGTCGCCCTTAAGGGCGTTAACGTATTTGTCGCGCTCCGCCTTTAGCAGATCGACGTTAGCGGACTGGAAGTCCTCTGGGCCAATTAAGGCCACTCGCGCGTTGTACAAAGTTCCGTAATAATAATAGTGACACAATAGCCAGACGGCCGCCCAGACTAGGGCCAGGCCCAGAAAAAAACCCGCCGCGTAACGGCGTTTTTTCGCCGTCAATCGCGGCGCCGCGGACGAATTGTCCTGACTCATAATAATCGCTTTAAATTTTAAAACGTCATAAGGAAATATATTTTAGAGACGATTTGACTATAGAGGCGACCAAAGCCCGTATCTAACGAGCCGTCAAGGCGACGGCCCGACCCTTTTCGCTTGAGCCCCATAGGGAGATCGATTATGACGGCGGGCGATGGCCGCCCGCCAAAAACCCCGGCCTAAGGGCGGTCGGACTCGATCGTCCGCCCGCCCTTCCAAAGGCTTTAGGCCAAAGCCAAAAAAACTTCGCCCTTTTGGCGACGCCAACGACGGGCCAAGCCCTTCTAATAAGTGTTTATGTCGCGCAAGGACTGGTACCTTTCCACGTTGCGGGCCAACAAATCATGCGTTTTGGCGGCGTCCTTAATTTGGGCGGCGTGTTGGGTCTTTTTCTGGGTCACGCTACGGATGAGGGTATTCGAGGCCTTGTCAGGCCGGTCCCTTTCCATGGCGATGACCTGGTCGTAAGTGCTGGCCGCTTGCTCCGAGCCATCCGAGTAGTTTTTCAGAATGGTCATGGCGTCGTTGCTCCCATCCTGGATTTCCTTGACCCTCTCCGCCAGCTCCGGTTGGGGAACGCGGCCGGCTTTGGCGTTTTTCGCTAAGAGCTTGTACTCTTTGTCGTAGCAGTTGTTGGCCATCTTCGCCGCGGCCACGGCCTGTTTCAGGTTGCCCACGTCCATGTCCATGGCCTGAATGTAGGTCCTAAACCGCTCGGCCTGATCCATGGCCTGGACCTCGCTGGAGATCAAATAGCCTAAGCCCGCCCCGGACAGACCGCCGGCTATGGCCCCCTTAGCGATTTCAGCCTTGTTGCCGCCGGACTGGCTGTAAGCGATGGCCGCTCCGGTTATCGCCCCGAAAATCGCGCCCGCCGCCGTGGCCTGGTTGACTTTCTTGGCGGCTTCTCGCAAATCGCCTATGGGCCGATAGCACTGGGGATAATGCTTGACGACCACGGTCTGCTTGCCCAGCTTCTGGCCTGCGCAACCGGACAAAACGGTGGCCGCCAACACAATGCCCATCGTCAGAGCCAATTGTTTTTTAGCCAAAGACATAATTTTGGAAATCATCTCAGTTCTCCTGAAAATAACGTTAACGCTATAGGACTAAATATATATTCAACGCAGAATAATTAAGACATTCTACGAAATTCAATAGGAAAAACTGAACTATACTCGTCAAACTGAGTTAATTCGCATGCGGCCTGGGCCCCTTTCGGCGAATAAACGCAACGTAATGAGTAGCGAGGAAAGCCGTCCGCCTGGCCATCGCCGCAAGCGACGCTCGCCTGGGCGGTCAGGGTCAGGGCCTCTTCTAGGTAGGCGGCCTGAGCTGGGGCCGAGCAGCCTTCGCGGTCGCTCTCGCCTTTCACCGACATCGTGGCTTTACCGGTCGAACTTGCGTAACAAAACCCAAAGGCGGCCGACTGGCCGGAGTAAGCGTTTATAAACCCGCCAGGCCTAGACTCCCAGCAGCCGTTAAGGTAATCGAAATTCTCGGACGAGGCGTCTTCCTTGGAAAAAATTAAACAAGACGAGCGCTGGCTCTGAAACTCGAGCCGGCGTTCGTTCAGATCCTCTTTAAGGTCGGCCAGACGTTTCTCCTTGTCGTCGAAAGCCGCGGCGTTAAGCCTTGGGG
>JAITIH010000338.1 GCA_031279525.1 Deltaproteobacteria bacterium
GGTTTTCTCGTATAGGGGGAGGAGGGTTTTTGGGGGGCCCACGGCCCTAATGGCCCCGGCCTCGACCCAGACCAAAAGGTCGCAGTTTTCCACCGTGGACAGGCGGTGGGCGACGATGACGGAGGTTAGCCGCCCCTTTAGGCGGTCTAAGGCGTTCTTTATGACGTTCTCGCTGGCCTGATCCAAGGCCGAGGTGGCCTCGTCGAAGACGATCACCTCCGGCTTAGGGTAAAGGGCTCGGGCGATGGCCGTCCGCTGGGCCTGGCCGCCGGAAAGGGAGGCGGGGGCGATGGGCTGGTCGAGGCCCTTAGGGTGGGTCTGGACGAAGTCCACGGCCGCCTCCTGGCAGGCCGCCAAAACTCGGTCTCGGTCGTAGCTCTCCCCCCACCGGCTGAAGGCCACGTTGTCGGCCAAGGTTCCCTCCACTAATAAGGGGTTTTGGGGGACGTAGCCCAAGATCCGGAAGTAGGCGGCCTGGCGGGCCGGGGTCAAAGGCTGGCCGTCGACCAAAAACTGGCCGAAGTGGGGTTTGACCAGGCCGCTTAGCAAGAGGGCCAAGGTGGTCTTGCCGGAGCCGGACGTCCCGATCAGGCCGACGCTCTGGCCTTTTTGGATGGAAAGGTTAAGGTTTTTGACCGCCGCGGCCTTAGAGCCAGGGTAGGCGAAGGCGGCCTCGACTAAGTCCAGGCTTTTTCGAAAGGCGAAATTCGGGTCCGGCTGGACGAGACCGGCGGAACGGCGCTCCTCGGCCAGGCTTAAGATGGCCAGGGCCTGAGGCCTCAGGGTGCGGACGGTCACGGTATAGGCCAAACAGCGGCTGACGGCCGGCAGGATGCGCCAGGCCGTCAGCATTAAGATGGAGGTGGAGGCGATGATCTCCGGCAGCGGCAACCCCCAGGCGATCATGAGGACGACCATGAGGCCAATGGTCCCAAAGCCCACCGCCTCCAAGGCCTGGGTGGGCACGTGAGAGTAAAAGTTGACGATGGCCCGGGATTTGATGGCCACGCGGCCTAGGGCCTGGACGCGCTCAAAGGCGGTTTTTTGGCGGCCGTAAATTAGAACCTCGCGGACGCCTTGGCTTAAGGCCACCATTTCTTGGCCTTCCTTGATCACGTAATCTTGGACTTTTTGGCTATGGCGGTCCAGCTCGCGGCGGACTAGGCTATAAACGACTAAGGAGGCCAGGCCAAAGACCACGACCACGATTAAGGTGAGCTTAGGCTCGATGACGGATAGGCTCACGAAGAGGGCGAGGCAATTGATGACGTTGGCGAAGAAGAAGAGGTCGTAGGCGATGAAAATGGCCAAGCGGTCGCGGTTTAAAATGTTGTGGACCGCCCCTTGGCTTTCGGGCCGCAAATGATCTTCGTACTCCCAGGCCAAATACCCAGAAAGGGCCTGGCCGGCCACCTCGAGGCCGACGCGCTGGGCTAAGACGGAAGACCATTGGGCCGAGTAAATGGTCAGGCCGCATTTGACGAAGACGAAGAAGACCATAAGCGAGCTGGTCAGGATGACCAAATGCCGGGGATCGGCGGCGATGGCCCCTACGGCCGGGAAAAAGTCCAAGATCGACCGGACGAGAAAGTGGCTCGCGGCGGCCTCGGGGGCGGCCATGGTCAGGGCGAAAAGGGAGATGACCAAAAGGGTCGCGGTCTCGGTTAGGGCCGACAGAAGCTGGAGGGCGAAGACCGCGTGGACCCTAAGCTTTAAGGCCTTAGGCAAAACCCGAAAGACCCGGCGGAAATCCTGGACGAAAGTCCGGTAAAACAGGCCGGGTAGGCGATGGGGGTAGATTAAGCTCAAGTTTTTTGGCCCTTAGCCTTAGCGACGACGAAGACGAGGAGAGCGAGACCCACGGCCAAGGGCCCTAAGGAGAGGATCTGCCCTCGAGAGAGCCAGAGGTCGTCGTGGGGCCCGTGGCGTTCCTTAAAAAACTCCAAAACGAATCGGGCCGAGAAATACAGAATCAAAAAGGCGGCCGAGATGAGGCCGCGCGGCCTTTTTTCGCCGCCGGCCGCGCGGTCGATCAATAATAGGGCCCCCAAGACCAAAAGGCCGGCCCCGAACTCCATAAGCTGGGTGGGATAGCGGGCCGGGACCAGATCCGGCGGGAGGCTCCAGTCGTAGCGGGGGAAGCGGATCCCAAAGGCGGCTTTGGTCGGTTTGCCCACGATCTCCGAGTTGAAAAAATTGCCTAGCCGAATGAGGGCCGCCCCTAGGGCCCCGGAAAAAGCCAGGCGGTCGAAGACGTCCCAGAAGGGCCGTTTATGGGTCCGGGCCTGCCAGGCGATGGCCGCCGTCAAGCCCAAGGCCGCCCCGTGGCTGGCCAACCCGCCTTCCCAGACTCGAAATAGCCATAAGGGGTCTTTTAAGAAATAGTCGAAATTGTAGAAAAAGACGTGACCTAAGCGGGCTCCGACGATCAGGCCCAAAAAGCCCGGCCAAACCATGTCGAAGGCCTCGCTAATGGGGGCCCCGCTTCTTTTAATCTGCCAGACGAAGAGCCCAAGGCCCAAGAGGAAGTTTAGAGAAAAAATGACCCCGTAATAGCGGACCGGCAGATCGACGACGGGCAGGCGAAAAAAGACGGGATCTAAATCCCAAGTCACGAGTCGCTCCTTATCGGCCAAGCCGGCGGCCAAAAACGGGGCCCAAAAAAAAGGGGTTTAGGCGATTTGGCCGTAAGCCAAAAGGGCTTTTTTAGGGGCCGGCCTAAAGAAAAACCAGGGCTTTTGGCCCTGGTTTTTCAGACTTTAGTCTCTAATGAGAGCTCTAATTGGTGACGTCAGGACCGGTGATCACGCCCACGACTCGGCGGTTCTCGGCCCGGCCCTCGGCCGTCTCGTTGTCGGCGATGGGCCTGGACTCGCCGTAGCCAATGGCCTTAACGCGGGCAGGATCGATGCTAAACCGCTCCAAAAGGGCTTCCCTGACCGCGTCGGCCCGCCTTTGGGAGAGCTTTTCGTTGTACTCGTCGGAGCCGCGGCTGTCGGTGTGGCCTTCCACCTCAGTGGAGGAGAGCGGATGGGATTTCAAAAAGTTGGCCACTTTCTCGACTTCCGAGTAGTACTCGGGCTTAATGATGGACTTGTCGAAGTCGAAGTTGATCTCCATTTTTATGGAAACCGTCATGGGGCAACCGTCGGCGTTAACCTTGTAGCCGGCCGGGGTGCCCGGGCACTTGTCGTAAGGGTCGCAAACCCCGTCGCCGTCGGAGTCGGCGCATTTCGGGGACCCGCCAAACTGGAAGGTCAAGCCAGCGGCGATGACGGGGGCGTTAATTCGGCCGTTTTCCCTGGGCGTGACGTTATAGTTACGCTTCCTAAAGCCATAGGTGTCGCTGGCCTCGACCCTTAAGGCCACGGTGTCGTTGAAGAAATACTTAAAGCCAACGGCCCCGGTGGCGGCGGTTGAGTCGTAGTCGGCGTAGGCCTGCCGTTTAGTCCAGATGCCGCCCACGCCCAAAGAGACGTACGGCACGAACGCGGTTTCCGTGTCGAAGTGGTACAGGGCGCTGATTCTACCCATGGACACGTCGGCGTCGCCCTCGTCGCCCCGATAAGGCCGATTCTCGTACGAATGAATCCGACCGTCGTTGTCGAGGTTAGGCGAGAAAGTGCCCATCAATTCCAGGCCCCAGTTTTTGGTGAAATTGTAGCCCAAGCCAACCAGCCCCGCGGGCCCGTTGTCCAAGCGACTTTGAG
>JAITIH010000352.1 GCA_031279525.1 Deltaproteobacteria bacterium
AGATCGGCCTCGCCCGAGTTGGCTCGGGCCAAGACCACCGCGGCCAGGCGTCGCTCTGGGACGCTAATCCTGGGGCGGCGCGGGGAGTCGCTTTTCCGGGGCCTTGGGGCGGTCATATGAAGTCACGGGTCCGGATCAATTCCAGGCGGCTTAAAAGGCGGTTGTACTTGGTCAGGCGGCAGGGCGGGCAGTGGCCCCGGCAGAAGTCGCCTAAGGCGGCCTGGGCCGCTTGGGCCGCCCGGGTTTGGCCCTCCCAGATGGCCTTAAAGCCGCTTTTGGTTAGGTAGCCCAAAGGCCCGGCCTGGGGGTCTTGGCAGAGCCGGCCGCAAAGCCACATGGCCCCGTCGGCGGTCACCACCGTGGCCAAGCTGTGGGCCCGGCAAGGCAGGCCGTCGTTGCCGGCCCCTTGGTTGTCGGTCATGGCCGCGGTGTTGACGGCGAAGGCCGGGGTCTGGAGCTCTTTTAAAAACTCCACCGATCGGGCGCTGGACAGCTCCGGGTGGTCGACCACCGGCCGCAGCTGCAAGTAGGCGACTTTAAGGCCCCTTAGCCTTTCGGCTAAGGCCCAGAGCTTTTGGGGGTCGTCGTTTTGGTTGGTCAGGACGTAGCCCACCCCCACGGTCGGGCCGGTTTGGGCGGCCGCGGCGGCGGGGGAGCTTTGGGCGGAGTCGAAAGGGTCGCTTAAGGGGGAATCGTCGGGCGGGCCGGCCGTAAGGCTGGCCAAATCGGGCTCTGGCCCTTGGCTAGCCAGGGCGGCTAGGCGGGCCAGGTTGCCCATGGTCCGGTCAAAGCCGTCGTGGCCCTTAAGCCTTAGGTACTCGCCGCGGTCGGTGGCGTCCAGGCTAACCCTTATCCACTGGAAGATCCGGTAAAAGCTAAGCGGGGCGTCGGGCCGAAAGAGCCTTAGGCCATTGGTGATGAGGCCGACCTCAAGGCCGGCGGCCTTGGCGGCCAGGGTGGCCTCGGGAAAGAAGGGGGCCAAGGTCGGCTCGCCCCCGCCCTCTATGGTGACCCCGCGGGCTCCCCCGGCCGCGAGATCTTGGAAGAGCTCCTTTAAGACGGCCATGGACAGGTCGTCCGGACAGCGGTCGCGGAGGGCCAGCTCTGAGCACCAGACGCATTTGAGATCGCAGCGGCTGGTTAAGGACAGCTCCACCGAGACCGGGTAAAGGGGGTCTAAGCCGCCTTGGCGCAAGGAGGCCAGTTTTTCCGGAAATAGGCAGATCTTCTCTAGGCCCGTCTCGTTCGGGGGCAGGGCCAAGCCGGGCGGTAAGGCGGGGGGGGTTAAGCGGGAAGTTCCGCTATGGCTTTTTCGTAGTACTGGGTCAGGCATTGTTTAAGGGCCGCCAGGGCGTTTTCCGGGGTGGTCTTTCCTAAGTTTAAGGTCAAAATGATTTCGAACTCTTCGCGATCCAAGGTGGCCCGGCCAGGGGTCAAAAACGATTGGACGAACCTATGGTTTCTTTGCCCCAATTCGCCCCGATGAGCCTGGTCCTCGCGTTTTACGGCTTCCAATAAGTTCGGGTAAAGGCCCCAAAGCTCCTCTTTGAGCCTGATGGCCAGGGCGCGGGCCTCGGGCAAGGCGGCCACGAACGGCAAGCATAAGATGGCGTAGGCTCGGCCCCAGTCTTTGGGCGCGCTTATCCCTTGGGCGTATATTTTGGCCAGCTCGAAGTTGGCTTGAGGGTCGTCTTGTTTAGCGGCCAGCTCCAGCCATTGGCGGGCGACCTCGGGATCTTTTTTGGCGATCTGGCCGTCTAAAAGACAGACCCCCAAAAGCCTTTGGGCCGGGGCGTAGCCCATTTTGGCCGCCCGTTCGAAATAAGCCAAGGCCATTAAAGGGTCGTTGGCGCTGGAGCGGCCGGAAAAATAGAATTTTTTCCCAGCCTCGAAAAGCGCCTCAGGGGTTTCCGCCTGGGCGGGGATCTCGTCGGGCATTAGTCACCTGGCAATCGAAAGGGCCACTCGCGGCCATCGTATATCTTATCGGCCAACCCGGGCCTGCCCTAAATTTTGGGGGCCGGAAGGACAAATGGGGGTCGTCGTTGGGGCCAAAGGCCGGCTTTGACGGCGAGCTTTTAGCCTTGGATGGGCCTTCAGGGGCTTATTGGCTAGGGGCCTTTTAGGGCTTGGCGGTTTTAAGGTCCAAGGCTTCGGGGCTTTCGGCCCGCCTGGCCCTTTCCTCCCGCTCGGCCGGCGAGAGGGTCAAAACCTCGCAGCCGTCGGCGGTGACGGCCAAGGTGTGCTCAAATTGGGCCGAGAGTTGGCCGTCGGAGGTGACCGCCGTCCAGCCGTCGGCCAGAATTCGGACCCGCCAGTCGCCCGCGTTGATCATGGGCTCTATGGTGAAAACCATGCCTTTTTTGAGGCGGACCCCAGTGCCGGCCCGGCCGTAATGGGGGATGTTGGGCGGCTCATGAAAGCCCACGCCCACCCCATGGCCCACGAACTCTTGGACCACGGAAAAGCCTTCCTTTTCCACGCACCCTTGGATGGCCGCCCCGATGTCGCCCACCCGCGAGCCGGGCCGAACCGTCTCAATGGCCAGATCAATGGCCATTTTCGTGGCCATGGTCAGCCTTCGGGCTAGGTCCGAGACCGGCTCCATGAGAAAGGTCCTGGTCGTGTCCCCGTAGTAGCCGTTTAAAATAGTGGTCACGTCGACCTTGACTACGTCCCCTTTCTTGACCGTCCGCGACCCGGGAATGGCGTGGACCACCTCTTCGTTGATGGAAACGCAGCAGCTGCCGGGAAAGCCCTTGTAGCCCAAGGTGGCCGGAACGGCCTTGTGGTCGAGGATAAACCGGTGGACCAGGCGGTCGATCTCCTTGGTGGTCAGGCCCTCCCTAAGGATGGAGCCCACGTAGTCCAAAGTCTCGGAGGCCAAGCGCCCGCTGCGGCGAATCATTTCTATTTCAGTGGGAGACTTTATATGAATCATGGCCGGCGACCTAACGGACGACCTGGGCCACGCAGTTGGTGACTAGACGAGTGTTGATTAGGCCCCGAGGGCGCTTGTTGAGGCCGACGAACTCGAAAGTCCCCCGGCCGCCCGAGGGTAGGTAAGCCGGGTAGACGTAGCTGTTGCCAAAGGCGATGGGCTTTCCGTCTTGGTCGTGGAGCACGCCGGTCAGAGTCACGCTCTGAAGGCTTTTGCCGGTGTTGTTGATTACCTCGCCCACGACCCTAATGTGGGTGCCGCCGTTGACCAAGGTCCACTGGTAGGCTTCCACCTCGACTTTGAGACTGCCGGGGCCGAGATTGGCCACGTCTTCTTTAGTGGCGGCCTGCTGCTCGCCCGGCACGTAAATGGCCGACGAGCAGGCTAGAAAAAAAAAGCCAAAAGCCAAGGTTAAGGCGAAGGCCAAACGTTTATTCATAGGTCACCAAAGTTTCGCGCTCGTAACGTTAAGTCGATTTCCAAAGGCTTGGCCGCGAACTCCAAAAAAGGAACCTAAAATAGCCGAAAAATTCTCCGTCCCAGGAAGGCTTAAGCTGTCGGTTCGTCTATAATTCTCTTAAAATCGGAGCTTTTCGCGTAATTACAATAAGATCTATACAAAAAAAACTAAATCTTGTCAAGCCCAAGGCCGGCGGCGGGGCCAGCCTCGCCTTAAGCGGGGCCAGACTCGCCCCTTAAGCTGGGTCGGCCGACCGCTAAGGGGCCCTAAAGGGGGGGCTTTAAGCTAACTTACGAGGCCAAAAAGTAAAATAACGTTTTGAGGCCGGGCCGTAAAGCCTTTTAATGGCTTAGGCCAACGGGCGGACTCTAGGCTTTAGGGGGGGTCTTTTGGTGGCTAAAGCTAAGGCAAATAAGTAGATCGATTAACGGTAGTTTTTATAAAAAAATATTTTCGCTAAATCGAGCGAATCGCCTCACGTATTAGGCGCGGGATAAAAATATTAAAGATATTGTAAAGATTATTAATTTATCGAGCTAGTAAAAATTATAAATGATCTTAATTCCAAGTTTCCTTAACCTAAAAAGCCTCCCAGGGCCTTTTGGCTGGCTTTTGGCCTTGGCTCCAAAAGGCTTTTGAGGGGCTTTTGGCTTTTGGGCCTGGCCTTGGCCTATAGGGGGAGCGGGGGAAAGCGTTGGGGGCCAAAGGGAAAATTAAAAGGCCCGAATCCGTAAGGGATCCGGGCCTTTAGGCGAGGTCCTTAGCCTATATCGGCTTTCGGGCCATTTTTGGGCGGAGTTACCCGCGCCACGCCGGTGGCTATGGCCATATTGGCCACGGCCTCGGCGACCTTTTCCCGGACTTTCGGGTCGAAAGCCGCCGGAATGATGTAATCGGGCTTAAGCTCCGCGGGGGTGACGATGTTGGCGATGGCCTCGGCGGCGGCGACCTTCATCTTGTCGGTGACGTCTCTGGCCCGAACGTCCAAGACGCCGCGGAAGATGCCCGGAAAGGCTAGAACGTTGTTGATCTGGTTAGGAAAATCGCTGCGTCCGGTGCCCAAAACGGCCGCCCCGGCCTTTAAGGCTTCCTCGGGCATGATCTCCGGGATCGGGTTGGCCATAGGGAAGATGATGGGCTTTTCGGCCATGGATTTAATCATGCTCGAGGTTAGCATGCCCGGGGCCGAGACGCCCACGAAGGCGTCGGCCCCGGCGATGACGTCCGCCAAGGTCCCGGTTTTCCCGCGTTTGTTCGAGATCTCGGCCAGCTCGCGCTTGCTGGGGGTGAGGTTAGGCCGGTTAAGGCTAATGGCCCCTTGGCGGTCGCACATGATCACGTCCTTAAGCCCCATCGACAATAGGAGCTTGACGATGGCCGTCCCGGCCGCCCCGGCCCCGTTGGTGACCACGGTGATGTCCTCCATCCTCTTGCCGACGATCTTTAGGGCGTTGATGAGGGCCCCTAAGACCACCACGGCCGTGCCGTGTTGGTCGTCGTGGAAGACGGGGATGTCGCAGCGCTCCTTTAGGAGCTTTTCGATTTCAAAGCAGCGGGGGGCGGCGATGTCCTCTAAGTTAATGCCGCCGAAGCTGCCGGCCATTAAGGCCACGACGTTGACGATTTCCGCGACGTCTTTAGAGCGGATGCAGATGGGGACGGCGTCCACCCCGCCAAAGGCCTTAAAAAGGACGCATTTGCCTTCCATGACCGGCATGGAGGCCTCGGGCCCGATGTCGCCGAGGCCCAAGACGGCCGTGCCGTCCGTGACCACGGCCACGGTGTTCCAGCGGCCGGTCAACTCGAAGCTTAAGCTCGGGTCCTTAAAGATCTGAAGGCAGGGGCTAGCCACGCCCGGGGTGTAGGCCAAGGCTAGGTCGTCTCGGGATTTTATGGCCATTTTGGGGACGGTTTCCAGTTTGCCTCGCCATTGGCGGTGCATTCTCAGGGATTCGACGGCGTAGTCCATTTAAAATCTCCTCTGGGGAATATTTTTGCCAGGGAATAAGGCCTGGCCGTTAAATCAACCGAATAGCTGCAGCGCCACGCTGGAGAGAATCAGCATGAAGGCTCCCCCGATCCTGGAGGAAATCTGGGCGAAGGGCATAAGCTCCATTCTCTTGGCCGCGGAAAGGACGGCCACGTCGCCGGTGCCGCCCATGTTGGCCATGCACAGGCCGCCGGTGATGGCCGACTCGATGGGGAAGAAGCCGACGAGCTTGCCGACGAATCCGGCCCCAATGATGGCCCCGATCACGGTCACGCCCACTAAGAGCAGGTACTGGCCGGAGAAGGCCGCGGCCACCTCGGTGAGGTTGGTGTAAGCCACGCCGATGCCGACCAAAAGAACGCCGGTCAGGTTGTTCATGACGAACTGGAACCACTGGTAGCAGCAGATCTCGAATTTTTGGGGCAATAGGCCGGTCACCTTAATGACGGCCACGGACAAGATCATCCAGGCGTAGCCGTGAATGGCCGGGATCATGTAGTTAATCAAAGCCCCCAAAGCGAAAAAGCAGGTGGCGATTAAAAGGCCGGCCCCCATTTGGCCTAAGACCAAGTGGTCGCGCTCTCGCTTGTAGTCCTCGCTGACCTCAGTGTCCTTAAGGGCGGCGTTGTCGCTTAGGACCATGAGCTGGCCGTCGCCGCAAATGGATTTTTTGACCTTGCCCAGGCGGTCGAGCATGCCCCCGCAGACGATGGCTAAGGCGTTCCCTAAAGCCACGGCCGGGACCATGATCGAGAGCATGGCGCCCGGGTCCACGTTTAGGCCCTCGCCAAAAATTTTAGACAAAGGCACGGCGCCGGCTCCCATGCCGCCGCCCATGATGGGAATGGAAATGTAAAACACCGACTCTTTGGCCCCGTAGCCGGTCAGGTAACCAGTTAAGGCGCATAGGCTTAAGGAGACCCCGACCCCGCCCAAGATGACCGGAAGGTACCGCAAGGCCGCTTTAATCAAAAGCTGGCGGTTCATGCCCATGATGGAGCCGGTGATGAGAGAGGCGATGTAAAAATCCAAAAAGCCGCCGCCCTTCATGAAATCGGACATGGCTTTAATGGCCGGCTCGGGGATGAGCTTAAAAGTGCTAACGGCCGCGGACCCAAAGATGATGACGATGGCCCCGCCGCCTAAGAA
>JAITIH010000003.1 GCA_031279525.1 Deltaproteobacteria bacterium
GGCGCCGGGTGGTCGTCATTAAGGAGGCCGACTCCTTCCAGGAAACGGGCGGAGGCTCGCTATTAAAGACTCTGGAAGAGCCTGGTCCTTCCACCGTCCTGATCCTGACGGCCATCTCCGAGTCCAGGGTCATGGAGACCTTAGTCTCCCGTTGCGTCCGCTTAAGGGTGCCGCCTTTGGCCAAGGCCGTCATCCTTTTGGCCTTAAAGGACAATAAAGGCCTGGACGGCCCTAGGGCCGAGCTGGTGGCTGGGCTCTCCGCCGGGGCCTTGGGGGCGGCCTTGGCCATGGACGCCGAGGCGGCCTGGGCCTTCTGGAGCCGGCTGGACCGGCTGATCGGCCAGGCCATTTCGAGCAAACCGGCCGTTTTTAAGGCCGCAAGCGACTGGTCGACCGAGATGGACGAGGAGATGGGCGCCCTGCGCAAGCGGGACTCCGAAGAGATCCTCAAGGCCGAGGGCGGCCAAGCGGCGGGCGGCCTCAGGCGCGCCTACTACGTCAACCTAGCCGCCTGCCTTAGGCTCTGGTGGCGGGACGCCCTGGTCCTTTCGGCCACCGGCGAGCCCTGGCGGATGGCCGGGCCCCCGCCGACCCCGGCCATGCGTCAGTGGGCCGTCCGCCTAAGAGGCGAACGGATGGATTATTACTTTAAGGCCGTCGACGACTTAGAGGACGGCTTCCGCCGACAAATCAAGCCAGAATTGGCTCTGGCCCAATACTGGCTGAGTCTTTTGACTCGCGGGCCAAAAGCTTAAGCGAGGAAGGCCATAAAGACCCAAAGGCCTAGCCTTGAGGGCCGGCCGATCGGAAAGGTTTAGGAGAGCATGGGAGAGAACGCGATGGAATCTGGGAATTCCGACCTCCCCTCGTTGGCTCGGGCCAAAGAGCCCGCCTCCAAGCGCAGCCACAAAATCAAATGGGAGGACGAGGCCCAAAAGCCCCGGACTTTGCCGTGCAAGCGGACCGTCCACGTAAGAGTTCGGTTTGGCGGGCAGATCCAGTCTTTCGAGGCCGGGGACTTAGAGCTGGACATCGACGATTGGGTGGTCGTGCGGCAGGGCGAGACCCTGCGCCTGGGGCTCGTGGCCACAAAACCCATGATCTGGCCGGCCAACCAGGCCAAAAAGGCCATTTTGCTGCCCGAGGACCGGAAAATCATCCGCCTGGCCTCCTCGGAGGATCTTACGAGGCAAGCGGAAAACCAGCTCAAAGAGCGCGACGACTACGCCTACTGCCAGAGCTGCATCAACCACCTTAATCTTTCCATGAAGCTAGTGGCCGTCGAGATAACCCTGGACAATTACAAGACCATTTTTTACTACACGGCCGAGGAGAGGGTGGATTTTCGGCAGCTGGTCCGGGAGCTGGTCAGCCGCTTTAGGACCCGCATTGAGATGCGGCAAATCGGGGTGCGCCTAGAGGCCTTAAAGCTGGGCGGCTTAGGCATGTGCGGCCGGTGCTTTTGCTGCTCAAGTTTTTTAAGCAATTTCTGCCAGGTCTCGGTCAAAATGGCCAAAGAGCAGAATCTTTCCCTAAACACGGCCAAGATCTCCGGCGTTTGCGGCCGCCTCATGTGTTGCCTGTCTTTCGAGAACTACGCCCGCAACTTAAGACTCCAGGCTCAGCAGGAAGGCTTAGGCCATGGCGACGACGACTCCTTAAGCGATTTAACGGTCCCCGGGGCGGGCTTGAACGGCGCTGGGGATTTAGCCGGCCCGGCGATCGAGGCCTTTGAAGGCGGGGCCCTAGAACCCCCGGCGGCCGGAGCCCCTGAAGTGGCCATAGAGCCTGAGGCGGCGTCGGGGCCCAAAGCCGCGGCGGATCCCATCTCCTAGTGGCCCTTGATCCTGGAAATGCCCCCTAAGCGTTTCGTCAAAATCCAAAAAAGGGCCGCTTAAGGCGACGCTTAGCCGAGCCTATGGCGGGCCATTAAAGCTTCTTCCCTCTAAAAGCTTCTTTCCCAATGGTTACCCGTCGACGCGCTCCAATTTGAAAATCACGGGGCGCGTACCGTCGTTACAGCAAGCGATCATCGTCTTTTCGTCGTTAGTCCAACCCCGCATGATGGATCCGCCTTGAAGGGCGGCGTAGACGTACCGGCTTATGGCGTCCCACGCCTCGGAGCAAAACTGGCCGTTTAGCATCGTAAAGTAGTTATCCGCTTTGACGACGAATTCCTGACCTTCTTGAAAAAACGGGCATTTATCGGTTTTAGGGTCGGCTAAATACCGTTCCACGAGATCCGGGAACAATTCCCGGCGCAGCACGGTGATTTTGCACTTATGGCTCATCGTTTTTTCCTTTCTGGACATTTCCTGGCTAAAGCCCCCTAGGGCCCTTTTTTGGGGGCCGCGTCGGCGAGCGACAGAAGCTTGTCCTGGGGCAGCCACTGGCTTAAGGTCGCCTCCAGCTTGGCCGGATCGATGGGTTTCGAGATAAAGTCGTTCATGCCGCTTTCGATGAACATTTCCCGGACCCCGGAGACGGCGTTGGCGGTCAGGGCGATGATGGGCACTTCCCGGCCTGAGGGCAGCTGCCGGATTCTTTGGGTCGTCTCCAGGCCGTCCATGCCGGGCATCATGTGGTCCATGAAAATAAGGTCGTATTTTTCTTGGTCGACCAGATCGATGGCTAACAGACCGCTCTCGCAGGTGTCCACCAGGGCTTGGAAGGGTTTAAGGAGGCCTTTAGCCACTTTAAGGTTAAGCTCAATGTCGTCGACCACTAGGATTCTGGCCGTGGGGGCGGTGAAGGAGCTTTTGGGGCCTTTTTTCCGGGCGGCCTGGGTCTCCGGCTGGTTTAGGGCCTTGGCCAAGGGTAGGCAGTAAACGGGCCAGGCCAGGCAGGTCCAAGAGTCGGATTTGAGGCTTAAATCCTGGCCTTCGGTCAGGAATATTATCCTTATCTTCCGGTCTAGGTCCGCGACGATTTTTAGGATCTCCTGCCGCCTGGCCTCCGGGGCCAGGACGAAGTTAACGGACGGCCGGGCTAAGAGCTCGGTCAATTCGGACAGGTATGGGACCAAAGAGTAGTTGGCCGAAAGGGAGTCCAAGGTCGCGGCCAGGCTTTTGGCTTTTAGGGAATGGTTTTCCAGGGCCACGATCTCTTTTGGGAGGCCGTCCAGCTTGGCCAGCGGCTGGTAGGGGGCCATTTTTTGGGCGGTCGTGACCGTGAAAGTCGAGCCTTTTTGGTACTCGCTCTCGACCGCTATGTTCCCGCCCATGAGCCGGGCCAGCCGTAAGGCGATGGCCAGGCCCAGGCCCGTCCCCTCCACGCCCTTGTTGGCGCTGGCGTCGAAGCGACCAAAGTCCTCGAAAAGGCGTTCCAAATCCTTGGGTTTAAGCCCAATCCCCGTGTCGGACACGGCGAAAGACAGGTTAACGGTCTCCTCGTCCATAACGGCCTTGACGCTTAGGGAGACGTAGCCTTCCCTGGTGTATTTGGCCGCGTTGGACATGAGGTTTAAGAGAATTTGCCGAAGGCGGGTCTCGTCGCCGCAAATGATTCCCGGGGCCCGGCTGTCGACTTCCACGAAAAAGTCGATGGGCCGGTTGGCCAGGCGGGGCCGGATGACTTCGATGACCTCGTTTAAGAGTTCGCCCAAGCTAAAGGGTTCTTCCACCAATTCCATGTGGCCGGACTCGATTTTGGAAAAGTCCAAAATGTCGTTAATGATGGCCAAAAGGGCGTTGCCGGCGTGGGCGACGTTTTGGATCATCTCGTAGACTTCTTCCGGCAGTTGCTCCCGCAAGGTCAATTCGGTCATGCCGATGATGGCGTTTAAAGGGGTCCGGATCTCGTGGCTCATCCTGGCCAAAAAATCCCCTTTGGCCCGGGAGGCCTGGATGGCCGCGGCCTTTTGCCTTTCCAGCTCCTGGGTTCGGGCCCCGACCAGCCTTTCCAGCTCCAGGTTGATTTGGCCGCGCCTGGCCATGGCTCGGGCCGAGACGATTAATAAGGCTATTAAGGCCAAGGCGAAGCTCACGAGCCAAGGTATCTGGGAGCGGACCAATTTGGCCTGGTAGTCGAAGGTTCGGCTGGTCCAGTTTTTGGCCAAAGTCTGGACGTCTATCAAGGGGATGGCTTTATCGACGATCGAGCAAAGGATCCTTTCGTTGAGGTTAAAGCCGAAAGTGGAGTTGAAGCGGTAGTTGAAAATGTAGTTGGCCTTAAACCCCGGCTTTTCCGAGTAGTTGGTCATGGACAGAAGAAGGTTCTTCGTGGCCATGATGAGTTCGACCTCGCCCCTTTCCAGGCCCTCGAAGGCGTCTAAGGTGTTTTCGTACGCGACGGTGTATTTGTGGTCCGGGAACCAGCGCTGGAACTGCTC
>JAITIH010000068.1 GCA_031279525.1 Deltaproteobacteria bacterium
GCAAGGCCTCAGTGGGACAGACCTTTTTACAGGCCGGGCCGCCTTCTAGGCCGTCGCATAGGTCGCACTTGTGGGCCACCGAGCGTCTGGTCCCATCGGGGTTTAGCTCGAAGCCCAAAGGCGCCATGCCGATCGCCCCAAAGGGACAGGCCTCGACGCAGGATTTACAGCCAATGCAGGCTTTTCGGTCGACAAGGACCTTGCCGTCCACTTGGCGGATGGCCTCGGAGCGGCAGACGGCCTTGCAGGCCGGGTTCTCGCAGTGCTTACACTGAACCGGGACGCTGACGGCCCAGGTTTTGACGACTTTAAGGCGCGGATGGAAGTCGTAGCCATCGGGGTCTATCTCGAAAACGCGTTTGCCCTCGTGGGCCACCACGCAAGCGATGGCGCAGGTCCGGCACCCAATGCACATTAGGGGATCTCCCTGGACAAACCCGTTCATGCCGCCCGACCTCCTTTCTTGGCCTCTTGGGCCTTAACGTCGACGCCCATGGATAGGCGAATCTTTTCGTACTCCTCGCGCACGAATTTTTCCGCCTTGGCCTGGTTTTTGATCTTCTCCACCCGGCAAGCGCAGTACTTGTACTCGGGCGTGTTGGAGATGGGATCCAAGGCCGCGTTAGTCAACTCGTTGCAGGCCCCGATCCACCACTGGTAGGTCATGTAGACGGCCTGTTTTTTAACCCGGTCCGTGGGCAGGCAGCGGGTCACGCACTCGCCGCGCTTGGACAGAACCCTAACCAGCTCTCCGTGTTTGACCCCCAGCTCCTGGCAGAGCTCTGGGTTCATCTGGATCCAGCCGGGCTCGTCCTCTAGGTTGCGCAAAAGGCGACAGTTGCCGGTCATGGTGCGCACCGAGTAGTGGCCCACTTCCCGGTTGGTGGACAAAATGAGCGGGTACTCGGCGTTCTCCAGCTCGGTGGGCGGCTGCCAGTCGATGGAGGAGAACTTGGCCTTGCCGTCGGGGTTGGCGAACGCTCCGTCCTTATGAAGGAAGCTGGTGCCCTTGTCGGACATGTCTTTGGAGCGGCACGGCCACTGAACGTTGCCGTACTTTTCCAACTTCTCGTAAGTGGCCCCAAAAAAGCCTGGGCAAAGGTCAATGACTTCGTTCCAGATTTCCTCGACGTTATCGTACTTCATGGGGTAGCCCATGGCCGTGGAGATTCGGCAGATGATGTCCCAGTCGGTCAAGACGTCGGCGTCGGCCGGGGGTTCAATGACCTTCCTTATCCGTTGAAAGCCGCGGTCGCAGCAGGAGTAAACTCCGTCGTGCTCGTTCCAGCCGGTTGAGGGCAGAACCACGTCGGCGTACTGGCCGGTCCGGTTCATGTAGATGTCCTGGAGGACGACCAGCTCGATCTTTTCCAAAGACTCCCTGACCTCGGCCAAATCGGGGTCGGACTGGGCCGGGTCCTCGCCAAAGACGTAGTAGGCCCGGATCTTCTTTTCCTCCGGCTCGTGAAGCACGTAATGGGGAACTTGGGTCAGGGGGATCCCGACTTTGTTGGACAAAGGCGCGCCCCAGGCTTTTTCGAACTTGGCCTGGATCTCCGGGACGGTCACGTTCTGGTAGCCGGGGTAGGAGTTGGGCAGGGCCCCCATGTCGCAGGCCCCTTGGACGTTGTTCTGGCCGCGGACCGGTCCGATGCCCACGCCCCAGCGACCGAAGTTGCCGGTCATGATGGCCAGGTTCGCCAAGCCTTTGACCACGTTGACGGCCTGGGCGAACTGGCAGACCCCCATGCCGTAGAGGATCATGGACTGGCCGCTAGTGGCGTACATGCGGGCGGCCTTCCTAATGTCGTCGGGATGGATTTGAGTAATCCCCGAGACGGCCTCCGGCGAGTACTTCTCGATCAACTCCTTAAACTCCGGAAAACCATGGGAGCGCTCGGCGATGAACTTGTCGTCGGTTAGGCCCTCTTTAACGATGACGTGGGCGATGGAGTTGACTAAAGCGAGATTTGACCCGTTTTTCAGCTGAAGGTGAAGATCGGCGATCCTGGCCGTCTCGATCCGCCTAGGGTCGACGCAAATAATCTGGGCGCCCTTCCTCTTGGCCCGGACGATGCGCCTGGCCACGATGGGATGGGAATCGGCCCCGTTGTAGCCGAACACGAATAAGAGCTTAGCGTCCTCGATCTCGTGAACGCCATTGCTCATGGCCCCCGATCCTAATGAGTACAGTAGACCCGCTACTGAAGGGGCGTGTCATATTCGGGCGCAGTGGTCGACGTTATTGGTCCCGACGGCCGCCCGCGCGAATTTTTGCATGATATAGTTGGCTTCGTTGCCAGCCCCGCGAGCCGACCCGGTGCACATAATGGAGTCGGGCCCGTGTTTTTGTTTGATCTCGGTCAAACGGCCGGCCACGTAGGCGATGGCCTCGTCCCACTCGGCTTCCTCTAGGGGCGCGCCCTTGCCGCCGCGGCGGATTAAGGGTTTTTTCAGCCTTTTGGTTAAGATCTGCGGATCGTTAATATAATCCCAGCCATAATGACCCTTAAGGCACAAAGTTCCCTCGTTGGTCCGACCCCAGGCCGGGACGGCCTCTAGGATCTTGTTTTGGTCGGGATCGACCTTAAAGAGTATTTGACAACCCGCCCCGCAGTAAGCGCAGGTCGTCTGGACTTCCTTGATGGGCATAAGCCATGGTCCTTTCAAAAACGTCGGGCCGATAGCCGCGAAGTGTAAAAAAAGCCGTCTCGCCAAAAAGGCGAGGTCAAAAAACCGTCGTCGCCGCGCCTATCGGCCTGCCAACCCCTAAACCAGGGGGCGGAAGGCCAATAAAGGGGGCCAAAGGCCCGTAACCCTAACCTCTTTAGGCCGGGCGGGCCGCGAAAAAAGCCCTGGAAAAAAGGTCAAATCTAAGAGAAAAGCTCGTTCGCCTTTTTGGCTAGTCGATTAACCCCAAAGAAAATTAAGCTATTCCGCGTAAATTTGGTCGCCGACGGTTATTATGCCGTCCAAAACGACCTTGGACCTAAAGAGCCTCGGTCCCTCGCGCGCTCCGAGCTCAATTAAGGCGTCTCCGGACCTAAGCCGTCGCCCCGGGGCCAGGCTAGCCAGGCTCAAGGAGACGACTAGGTTCTCCCCCGTGGCCCCGTAGGCTAGAACCGGGTTCTGGGCCTTTAAGCTTAAGTAGTCTTCCTCGGCGAGCAGCCATAAAACGCGCTTTAAGGCGTCCGCGTCCCCGTTTAAGCCTAAATTCCTCGTCAGTTGCCCCTGCCCCACGTCCTTTTTTGGGCCTCCGGCCTGGTCTCCGGCGCAAATGGCCAGGATCCGCCCTGGCGGCTCGTATTTAGGGTAGAACTTAGCGATCTCCGGCTCTGGCATCGTTTAGGGCTCCTTTAGGGCTGGCCCTTAGGCCTCATGGGCCGGCGACGATAAAGGGGATGCTGAAATTATAAAGCCTTGCGGCCAATTTTGTCAAAAAAATAATCTAAACAATAGGGCCTTTTTAGGCTAAAGCGGGCCGCGACCCATAAGGGCCTCTTTTAGCCTAAAACTATAGTCGCTCGTCCGCGTCGGCTACGGGTGAAGTCGACTTATTAGGTCTTTAGGCTTAGGCTACCAAGGCGAGAGGACGCGCGGTTGGCTTTAAGGCGAGGACAATGGAAGACGCGGCCGCGAACGGCTCCAAAAAAACCTAAAAGATTGGAGCGACCTTCGGCCGCCCATGGCCAAGGCGGGATTTTTTGGCTTTTAGGCGATGAGGTAATAGCCATGCCCGGCGCAGTGGCGGCAGACGGCCCGGCCGTCGGGCAGGATGACGTCTCGGCCGTCGGAGACGTCTTCCCCGCAGATGGGGCAGGCGACGCGCCGCAAGGGCCGACCGGGCAAGTCCTCGGGTTTTAAGGGCACCACGACCTTTTGGCAGGTCATGACTTCGTCGTCGCCGTAGCGGCCCCAGAAGGCCACTAGGTCCTTTTCGTCCCGGGCCGGGCGGACGGTCGATTTAACCGCCACCCGAAAGGCCAGCCGGGTGTTTAAGTCCAAAAAAGTGATGGCGGCTTTCCCAAAGTCTAAAAGCCAAAGCCGCCGTCGGCCTAAAGTGACTCCGGTGACCACGAAGACCGAGTCGGCCAGGCAGCGGTTGGTCTCGACGAAGAGCATGAGATCCCGGTTTTGGGCTTTCGGGTCTAGGCCCAAAAGGTCGAGGCCCTTTAAGACTACCCGTAGTCCCAAGATCTGTCCGCTGCACAGATGGCCGTGGTAAGCCAAGGCTTTGTCCAGGTAATCTCTCCAGTCGGCCATGGGTTCCTTAGCGGCTTTCTTTGGGGACGGTGACCGGGAGACCCACCAAATCGCCCCAGGCCTGGGTTAAGCTTCGCTTTAAGGGGGCGAACTCTTCCTGGGCTATGGTCCGGGCGTCCAGAAGGAGCTGGTCGCGTTGGATCCGGGCCACCACCGGCGGATCCTGGCGGCGCAGCCTCTCCTCTAAGAGGGACACGTTGTTGACCAGGCTCTCAATGGCCACGGCGTAGGAGGGGAGGGCCTGCTCAGGGGCGGCCCCGCCGCCGGCCTGGCTTTCGGTCTGGACCACCGACAACCTTAAGCCGGCGAAGGGCCCTAGGGCCTTTTTGAGCTTTATGGCCATGGCCTTTAGCTCCTCGGGGGTCATGTTCAGCATGCGCCAGATCGGGATCTTGGCCTTGGCCCCCTCGGGGTCCTGGATCAACAGCAAAGTGGCCTCCAAAGCGGCCAGGGTCATCTTGTCGGGGCGGACCGTCCGGGCCAAGGGATGGGCGTTTAGTTTTTCGACGATGGGTCGGCTGCCGGCGATTAGCCCGGCCTGGGGGCCGCCCAAGAGCTTGTCCCCGCTGAAGCAGACCGCGTCGGCCCCTTGGCTTAAGGCCCATTTGATCGGGGTCTCCTTAAGGCCCATTGGGGCGAGGTCGACTAGGGAGCCGCTCCCTAGGTCGACGACCAAGGGTAGGCCGTGGTACCGGCAGAGCTCGGCCAAATCGCCGATCTCGGTCTGGCCCGAGTAGCCGGTCAGCCTAAAGTTAGAGGCGTGGACTTTGAGGATTAGGGCCACGCCCTCGGCCGAGGCGGCTTTTTGGTAGTCGGAAAGGCGCGTTTGGTTGGTGGAGCCGACTTCGATTAGGCTGACCCCCGCGGCCTCGATGATGTCGGAAAGCCGAAAAGAACCCCCGATTTCCACTAGCTCCCCTCGGGAGACGACGGCTCGGCGGCCCTTGGCTAAGGCGACCATCAGAAGGAAGAGGGCGGCGGCGTTGTTGTTGACGGCCATGGCCGCCTCGGCCCCGGTCAGGTCGATTAAAAGGTCCTTCACCGGCCTTTGGCGGTCCGAGCGGCAGCCGGTCACGACGTCGTACTCAAGGTTTGAGTAGGCCTGGGCGGTCATACGGACCCTTTCTAAGGCCTCGTAAGCCAAGGGGGCCCGGCCGAGGTTGGTGTGCAGGACGATCCCAGTGGCGTTGATTACGGGCCTTAGCTGGGCCTGGCAGAGGTCTAAGGCCTTTCTTTTGACCAGGTTTAAGACTTCCTCGTCGTCCGGCGCCTGTTCTCGACGTTTGTCCAAAAGTTCCGTCCTTAAGTCGGACAAGGCCAGGCGAACCGACTTTAAGAGCCGAGAATGAGCCTTGTCCTTCAATTCCGGGTCTTTTAAGGCCCAGCCGATGACTTTTTCGACTTTTGGGATACTCTTCAAAACGTCCGATGGAGTCGACATAAAATACCCCCGCCCACGCGATTCCCCTATGGCTTCATGGCCGTAAGATTGCGCCCAAAATGGCCGGCTTCCCGGCCATTTTGGCGACGAAAATCATTATACCGCTTTGGACTTAAAGGGGAAAACCTGGGGTCAAAAGGCCAAGGCGGAAAGCCAAAATTTTTCTAAAAGGGCCCCTATTGCCGCCTAAGGGGAGCTTAGCCGGCAAGATCTGGCTAGAATCGGCAAGTTCCGGCTAGAATCCGCGTAAACGCGGCTAGATCCCGCCGCCCGCTCCGCCAAATTCCCATAGGCCCGCTGGCCCTAAACGTTAATCAGCCTTTTGGCCTGGCTCATGGCCGAGACGATGGCGTACATGTTGGTCGGGGCCCCGACCTTTAGTTTTTCTTTCAAACCGTAAAAGTCCAGGCAAGCCCCGCAGGTGCCGATGACGACCCCGCGGTCGGCCAACTCGCTCAGATCCTTTAGGCTGTCCGAGCCCTCGCAAGTCAAAAAGGCCCCGCCGTTAAAAAACAATAAGTACTCTGGGGCCGGCTCGACTTCGGTCAGGGAAAAAATAAAGGATTTTAAGAGGTTTTCGCCTAAAGTCTCGTCGCCATGGCCTAAGGTCCCGCGGCTAATGGCCACGACTAAGCCGCCCTCCATGGCCAAGGAGGCGACTTTCGGGCCGGCCACGATGGTGGCCTCGAAGGTCTTTTGGTCGTCGTTGGCCTTAACCGAGGACGAAAGGCCCAAGCCTTTGGCCAACTTGATTAGGTTCTGGACGGCGATTTCGTTATCCACCAAGATAGTCACGCTTTGGCCTTCGGCGGCTTCCTTAAGGGCCTTTTTGGCTTTGATGACCGGTAGCGGGCAAGGCTGGCCTAACATGTCGAAAGTCGTCATGATTTCGGATCTCCTTTAGGCTATTTAAGGTAAAGGGCGGGCGGTTATAGGACCGCGATGGCCGGCTCGTTAGGCCCGCGGCGGCTGACCAGGCCGACGATGGCCGCCTCCGGGTCGGTCGGCTTTAAGGCCGCGACCAGATCCTCGGCCAGAGGGGCTGAAAGGCTAATGGCCAGGCCTCCGGAAGTTTGCGGGTCGAAGAGGATCTCCTCTTGGGCGGGGCTGAGAGCCGCTAGATCCACTATGGGGGCCAGATGGTTGCGGTTCCTTTGGCCCAGGGCGGTGGCCAAGAACTCTTGGGCGTAGCCCAAAGCCCCCGGGAGGACGGGAATGGAGTCGTAATTAAGGTAGATGGCGAACGTTGTCCCGGCCATCTCGGCCAAATGCCCCAATATGCCAAATCCGGTCACGTCGGTGGCCGCGCTGACCGGGAACCGGCCCATGGCCTCGGCCGCGGCGGCGTTGAGTCTCGTCATGGAGGCCACGGCCGCGCGATAGTCGGCCTCTTGGGCCACCCCGGCCCTTTGGGCGGCCAAGGTTAGGCCAGTCCCCACGGCCTTGGTCAGGACCAGGGCGTCGCCCTCCCTTAGGGTATGGTTCCGCCGGATCCGGTCGGGATGGACCAGGCCAGTCACGGCTAAGCCGTACTTGGGCAGGGAGTCGTAAATCGAGTGTCCGCCGGCCAGGGCGGCCCCGGCCTCGGCCAGCGTCTCCGCCCCCCCGGCCAGAATCTCGCCTAAGATCGAAGGGTCCATGTCCTGGGGAAAGCAAACGAGGTTTAAGGCCAATATAGGCCGGCCGCCCATGGCGTAAACGTCGCTTAAGGCGTTGGCGGCGGCGATTCGGCCGAACAGGCGGCCGTCGTCGACCATGGGTGGGAAAAAGTCCACCGTGGAGACCACGGCCAGATCCTGGCTTAGGCGATAGACGCCCGCGTCGTCGTTATGGCCATAGCCCACTAAAAGGCTCTCGCAAGCAAACGACGGCAGCTTATCTAAAAACCGGGACAATAAAGCTGGGTCCATCTTGGCGCCGCAGCCGCCAGTCGGGCAACCCGCCAAAAGACTTTTGTTCACAGGTAGGGAAAGCTCCTTAAGCTGAACGAGAAGACGAGCCTTTAAGTTGGTCGGCGGAAAAAACTAAAAACCCTGGCTTTCACAAATTGTATGGAAAAAAATTATTTCAATAATAGTCATTTTAAATAAAAGTTTCAATGAAGCCAAAAGCCAAAGGCCAAAGGCCTGGAAGGCCCAAAAGCCAGAAGGTCGACCCGGCCAAAAGGGCCAAAGCGGTAGCCCTAAGGCCCTTAGGGCTAACCGCCAAAAAAGGCCAAAGATTGGCGGGGCGCAGGCTTTCGGCGAGGGGCGGGCTGGCTTTAGGCTAAGGCCTTCAGGTCGGCTAAGGCCTTCAGGACGGCTAAGGCCTTCAGATCGGCTTTAGGTTAGCCTAAGGGGAAAAAAGGGGCGGGGCCTTTAGCGCGGCAAGCGGCCGGATCCGGCTTTGACGGTCAAACCTCTTTTTTCAAAGCTCTCCAATAAGGCCACGGCCACCTTACGGGAGGCTTTGAGCTGGTCCCGAAAGGGCCCGGGCTCGACCGGGCCGTCTTTGGCCAGGCTCGTAAAGGCCTGGAAAGCCTCTTCGTAGGCTTTTTGGCTAACGTGGTAGAGGTCGTCTAGGCGAATCAGGCGGCCCTTTTGGGCTAAGACGGCGAAGGCGGCTTTGCGACGGCGAGCCTCGTCGGGGCTTTTTGGCGGCATGACGGCCGAGGTGGCTAAAGGGGCGACGCCAAAATCTTGATAGGTTTTCTCCAACAGGGCGACAAACTGGTTTTGGCTCTCGTCCACTTGCGGCTCAAACGAGCTTAGGCGCAGGAGCCCTTCCTCCCGGACGGTCAGGCCTTTCTTTTCCCACAGCCCCAAAAGCCCCAAAAGGGCGGCCTGAGGGGCCATTGGGGCCAGGCGCGAGCGGACTTCCTCCAAAGGGAGACCTGGCGAGTGGGGGTCGGCCTGGTGGCGTTTGGCCAGTAAGGCCTTAAGCTTGGCCGTAAGGCTCTCGAACTCGGCGGCGTGGATGAAAATCTCGGGGCTAAGGGCCACGAGGGTCCCTTTTTCGGCCAGGATTTTGGCCTCGGCCAGGGCCAAAGGCCCTAGGTCGGCCCTTAAGGCCAGCTCTTTGAAGGGGGCGAAGGAGCCGGGGCTTTCCAGGACGGCCAGCTCGGTCCGGGCCTTTAGGTCGCCGTGGGCGACGATCTCGAAGCGCTTTAAGACCTCGGGCTTTTTCCGGCGCCGCTTTAAAGGGCAGGGGCCTAGGACTTCCCCGCCGCCCACGGTGACGGCCGGGGAAGGTAGGCGAATGACCAGGCGGTCGCCTCGCCGGGCCGCCACCGGGTCGATGAGGCGCAGCTGGGCGTAGTCGCTCTGGCCAGGGGCCAGCTCGTCGACGCTCATTAAAATCGCCTTGGCCCGGATCTCCCGGGCGGCCAGGTGGGTCTGGACTAAGCGCCCGTTTTTTAAGGTA
>JAITIH010000108.1 GCA_031279525.1 Deltaproteobacteria bacterium
CCAAGGCCGAGGCGGCCCGGTGCCTCAACTGCTCGTGCCAGATCTGCATGAGCGCCTGCCCGCACCTACGCCACTATAAGGGCTACCCCAAAAAGTACGCAAGAGAGATGTACAACAACATCATCACGGCTTACGGCATTAGGACCTCCAACATTCTCATCAATAGCTGCCTTGAGTGCGACCTGTGCAGGGAGGTCTGCCCCAATGGGGCCGACGTGGCCCAGTTCGTCCGCGTGGCCCGCGACGAGATGATTAGGACCAACCACATGCCGGCCTCGGCCCACGAGTACGCCTTAGAGGACCTTAAAAGCGCCAACGCCCCGGAGACGAGCTTTTTCCGACCTCCGCCGGGCGGGGGCCAGGTCAGCCGGGTTTTTTTCCCAGGCTGCCAGCTAGTGGCCTCCCGATCCGGCTCCATCCTTAAGGCTTACGAGCGCTTAAACGCGACCTTAGGCGGAGTCGGCCTCATGTCGGCTTGCTGCGGGGCCCCGGCCCGCTGGTCGGGGCGAAGCGGCTTGACCCAAGAGGTGGTCGGCCAAATCCACGAGACTTGGGAAAAGAACGGCCGGCCGGCCTTTATCCTGGCCTGCCCTTCCTGCTACCTCTTCTTTAAGGCTGAGGCCCCGAAGATCGAGGCCTTAAGCCTGTGGGACGTTTTGGCCCAGAACCCGCCTCCCGCGCCCGTCCAGGATTTAGCCTTAACCCTCCACGACCCCTGCGCGACCCGCTACGAGGAGGGCCTCCAGAAGAGCGCCCGGAGTTTGCTAAGCGCCGTCGCCCCGGGCTTTAAGGAGCCAGAGTTCGCCGGGCGCCTGACCAAGTGCTGCGGCTACGGGGGCTTAGGGGCCTACGCCAACGCCGACTTAAGCTTAGAGTTCGCTAAAGACACGGCCGCCCAGGCCGTCGGCCCATTGGTAAGCTACTGCGTCATGTGCCGGGACCGCTTTAGCCTGGCCGGCCACCCTAGCCTTCACCTCTTGGATCTTCTCTTTCCCGAGGGCGACTTGACCGAGGTCATGGGCCGGCCTTGCCCCAATCTCACCCAAAGGCGGGACAACCGCCGGGAGTTTAAGCGGCTGGCCTTGGCCGCCTTTTGGGGCGAGGAGGAAGATCCGCCCAAGTCGCCTTACGAGATCGTCATTGGCGAGGAGCTTTGGCCCAAAATGGAAAGGCGCCGGGTGCTTAGAGGCGATCTAGAGATGGTCATCGCGGAGGCGGCCAAGAACGGCCCCCTCTTCTTCAACCAAAACACCGGCCGGAGCTTGGCGAGCCTTAGGCCCCGCCAGGTGACCTTCTGGGTGGAGTACGTAAAGGACGAGGCCGGCCGTTACGTCATTCACGACTTTTGGTGCCACCGCATGGTGGCCCCAGGGACTCCCGGCGAGGGGGCGGAAAGCCCGGCCACTTTGGAAGGCTACGCTAGGACGGGAGGACGGGTTTAGTTATGGACCGCAAGCTTCCCGACATGGACGTCAGCGGCTGGGTCTGCCACAAGTGCCAGTCGCCCTTAACCGTGTTTATGGTCAACGTCACTTACATGGGGGCCAGCTTCGAAGTCGAGCTGCCCGGCTGCGCCAAGTGCGGGGTCACCATGATCCCGGAGATTCTGGCCCACGGCAAGATGCTGGACGTGGAAAAGCTCCTAGAAGACAAATAGGCCAAAATAAGGCCCAAAATAAACCTTGACCCATTGGCGCCAATAGACCAATAGGCCAAAAAAAGGCCCCTAAGCCAAAAGGGCCATTGGCCCCTAAGGCCCTAAGGCCTCGCTGGCGATGGGCTCTTAGGGCGACCGCGCCCAAAGATGGCTGGAACCTAAAGGGCCTGGGCTTCCGCTGGCCAACGGAGCCTTAGGGCCAACGGAGCCTTAGGGCCAACGGAACATAAGGCCATTAAATCCATAGGTGAACGGTTCTAAAAACCAATATATCACATGATAAAGCGATCTTATAGCGCTTATATCAGAGATTAGAAAAATCTAAAGTCGATATTTTAGAGCTTAATTTGCTCTAAAGACAACAAAAATCCATGGCCAAACTCATCGTCCCGCTCTACTCCAGAAAGGCCCGCGAGGCCAACCCTTACGAGGACGACGAGTTTTTGGCCGCCTTTCCCCAGGGGTTGCGGCCCGGGGGCTTGGCTCTGACCCAAGAGGCCTTGGATTTTTGCCAGTTTCCCCCCGGCGCCTTCCTGTTGGACGTGGGCTGCGGGCCCGGGGCGACCATTCAGTTTCTGTCCCAAGCCGGTTTTCGGGTCCTGGGCTTCGACAAGTCGGACAAACTCTTAGAGCTGGCCAGCCAAAAAGGCCCAGTCCAAAAGGCCTCTTTTGAGAGCTTGCCAGTCGCCGACCAAATCGCGGACGGCCTATTCTGCGAGTGCGTCCTAAGTCTAGCCCAGGATAAAGGCCAGGTTTTAGGGGAATTGAGGAGAGTTTTGAAGCCCGGGGGCTTCGCGATAATCAGCGACCTCCTGCGAAAAACCCCGGAAATTCCCCTCAAACCGGCCAATTTCGCGCCACCCACTTGCGCGGCTGGGGCCATCGACTATAAGTCCTTGGAAAAACTAATAATAAACGCCGGCTTTAAGGTTAGTTACCGCCAGAACCACGAAAAAGCCTTAAGAAGCCTGGCCGCCAGCCTAGTCTGGCGTTACGGGTCCTTAGAGAGACTCGCCATGCTCTGGCCCGGGGACGCGGTGGGCTGCCTCGGCGGGAAAAACCTGACTTATGGCCTAATCGTGGCCCAAAGGGTCGCCTAACTTTTAGCCCGCGCGCCGCGAACGCCACTTCCCTCGCCAAAAAGCCCGACGATCTAAAGAACCGACTGGCTTTAGGCGATTAATATTATTTTATTCCTAAAATTTAATGCGCTACATTAAGTTTTAAAATTATATTCTGAATTTTATTTTAAGCGAGAATCAGGCTCGTCGCCTAAGGGCTTTATTGGCCTCTAAGGCCTAAAGCCGCATAGTTGGGGCGGCCCCCTTAGACCCCCAAAACCCCTTACCCGCCAAACCACCCTAAACGAGGCCGGGCCCCAAGTTTTTTTGGCCCTGAAGGCCGTTTAGGGGCGAGTAATGAGGCTCTCTCCATTGGGGGGACGTGTGGGCTACCTGGCCCTAAAGCCAAGGAAGACCCCAGCGGCCGCGAGGCCGCAAGGGGCCTAAAAAGGGGCTTCCGGCCCTTTTGGCCATAGCTGGCTGGTTATTATCAGCCTAATATTTTTTAAATTTAACTTACTACTTCAATTTTTTTTGGAATAGATCTGGAGATTATCATGTTGGACGAAACTCAGGTCGCGGTCCTGGAAATGGCGGCCAAAGGTTACTCCTGCGCCCAAATAGTCATGCTCTTGGGCCTAAGGGTCATGGGCCGGGAAAACCCGGACTTGACCCGGGCCATGGCCGGGCTGGCCATGGGGGCCGGCTGCGGCGATCTCTGCGGGGCCTTAACCGGGGGCCTGTGCCTCATATCCGTGCACGCGGCCAAAGGCCTAGACGACGAGGCTCCCTCTCCCATGGCTCGGACTCTCATGGGCGCCCTCATCAAGTGGTTTAAGTTCGACGAGCTCAAAGGAGAAGTTAGGCCGGACTGCTTAAGGATATTCGAGAAAAACGGCGTAGCCTACGACGCCAACGCCAACCCCACGGAAAGCTGCGCTGAACTGGTCATTCACACTTGGCGGAAGGTCATGAGCTTACTTAGCGAAAACGAGATCGACCCAACCGAGGGCCGCGAATACTAAATGGCCAGGCCTTTGGAAAGAACCGAGAGCCTCTGCCCGGTCTGCCTTAAGGTTCTCCCCGCCGAGATCTGGGAGCGGGGGGACGACGTCTGCCTAGAAAGGACCTGTCCGGAGCACGGACCTTTTTCGGCGGTGATCTGGAACGGCCAACCCTCTTTCCAGTCTTGGAGGCGGCCCAAAAAGCCGCTGACGGTCCGCCCCCAGACGCCCAAAAGCCTAGGCTGCCCCTTCGACTGCGGCCTTTGTCCGGATCACGGCCAGTACCCCTGCACGGTCTTGGTGGAGCTGACCGAGCTCTGCGACTTAAACTGCCCGGTCTGCTTCGCCAACTCCGGAGGCCCGGCGACCCCAGGCGACGGCCGCGAGTGTTTTAAGTCGGTCGAGGAGCTGGCCGAGAGCCTCCTTTGGATTAAAAAAACCGCCGGGGAAGTGGTCCTCCAGCTCTCCGGCGGCGAGCCCACCCTTTACCCGGAACTCCCCAAGCTCGTGGCCGAGGCGGCCAAACTTTTTCCGGCCGTCCAGCTAAACACCAACGGCCTAAGGCTGGCTAAAGACCCCAATCTGGCCAAAGCTCTGGCCCTAAACGGCTTGTCTTGGGTCTTTCTGCAGTTCGACGGGGTGACCGACGGGGTTTACGAGTCCTTGCGGGGCCAACCCCTTTTCGCCCAAAAAAAAGCCGCCATAGCCGCCTGCGAGTCGGCTGGCCTTTCCGTCGTCCTGGTGCCCACCGCGGTTAAGGGCTTAAACGACCGGGAGCTGGGCCCCATCGTCGACTACGCTCGCTCTGAGCCCATCGTCCGTGGGGTCCACGTCCAGCCCATGACTCAGGCTGGCCGCCACCACCTGTCGGGCCCCCAATTTCGCCTGACCATTCCCGAGGCCATCCGCGCCATCAGCGACGGGGCCACGGCCCACATCCGCCCTGAGTGGGCCTTTCCGCCGGGCTGCGAGCACGAGCGGTGCTCTTTTCACCTGCGCTTTAGGCGAATGCCCG